>JAIORJ010000215.1 GCA_021108185.1 Methanococcoides sp.
TTGTTCCTTTTTGCGGGGGTTGCCCAGCCTGGCCAAAGGCGCAGGGCTTAGGACCCTGTCTCGTAGGAGTTCGTGCGTTCGAATCGCACCTCCCGCACTACTTTTAAACAATGATCAGCTTTTCTATTTCATAAAAACTTCGAAATAGTAAGAGTATCAAACCCTTAAATATCTGAATTAAAAAGGTTTGATCTCTACAGGTTCAGATATCCGTGTAGAGATCATTTTCATACAATTATCTATTCATATAGAATTCGATAGCTTCTGCCAGTTCCTTATGGTCCTTGGCATATTCTGCAATGTCCACTCCCTTAAGATATGCATCACATGCCTGAACCAGTGCCTTAGCACCTGACTGGGTGCCTCCGGGGTGGGAGTGTACGCCTGAACCCATGGTCGTGATGAAATCTACATTCTCCATTACATCTATGAAGGGTTTCAGTTTCACAGGGTTAAGACCGCCGGAAACTATGGGGCAACATTTCTTCATGGCTCTCCAGCTATCGTCTTCGAGGATGACATGGTGGGCAAGATCCTCATTGACAAGGTTGATTGCATCCTTGTCGGTATCCATGATCTTTGACCATGTCTGCTCGAAGAAGTGTCCCGGTGATTTCAAATACTGGATGCCGTGTGCGGCAACAACATCTTCCGCAGGTGTACCTTTCATCTTGCCGACACCGGCTGTTCCGGTGTGTATCCCTGAAGCACCGGCAAGGCGTGCGAACTTTGACAGTACTAGGACAGAAAAACCGATGGGGTTCTCAGGTCTTGTAAAAGCGCCATGTGCAGCCCTGTGGAAGTGCAGGAACACATCGGGATATCGTCTTCTGAGAGTCTGTACCGCCATCCAGCCAGCAGTGATGCCGTCTATAAGGAAAGCATAGCTTCCGGGCTCAAATCCTGCATTGGTGATCATTTCACACCGTTCGATCATGGTATCGAAATCAGCAGCAGAAACATTGAATGAGTGAACCTTCTTATGGCCGGTTTCTTTCACAGCCTTGTCCATGGCCTCTTTCACATGAGCGACCATCTTTTCATACGGGCAGAAATCCTGATTTGCCTGAGGCTCGTCATTCTTGACAAAATCTCCTCCGCCTACCCAGAAATCATAGCACACTTCCGCATATTCCGCTGAGGTGAGTCCCATCTTTGGCTTTACTATTGTGCCGAGGATCGGTCTGTCATGAACATCAAGGTACTTTCGCATATCATCCACAGTATAGCTTGGACCGTCATACTGTTCCAGCATGGATGGTGGGAACCATACATCCATCAGCTTCAATGCCTGGATCTCTTTCATTCCAAGGATGTTACCGACAATATAGGTCAGTATGTTCTGGACATTTCCTCCTCTGTCAAAAAGTCTCCACGGATAAGCGATCCACACCAGCTCTCTCTCCAGATCAAGCTGATACACCAGAGCGTTCATGGTTCTGGAAAACGCGGTTTCCGTATTTACCTTGATATTTGTTCCAGTTGATGATTCTGCAGCGATCTCTGCGGCTGCTTGCAGTACGTTCAGATCTCCTCCCGGGATCAGGTGAAATACTCCGAGAAGGTACTCCCCATTGGTCGGATCGGGCAGTTCCAGATCCACATATGCCTGCTGTTTGGAATCGAGCGATTTTACCAGGTCCTCATTGATCAAACTCATATAGAAATAACAGTTTACAATCTATTTGAGTTTTTTGAATACGTCATGTGGGACAAAAAGGAAGTGCTGTTCGGTATCACCGCTTTTGTAAGTGGTGATATCCTAAAGGCTGTAATTTCAATGGCTCAAAAAAAGAATGGGAATAGGAAAAAAGATGCTTTAAAAATAAGTTGCGCACTTATCCATCATTTCCAATCGCTTCTGCAGGACATGAGTCCATAGCATCTTCGCAATTCTTCTTTTCAGTATCATTTTCCGGCTGCTTAAATACAAAAGAATTCGAACCGTTTTCATTCATCTTGAAATTATTGGGAGCTTCATCTATGCATCTCTGACAAGAGATACACTGATCATCTACGTAAAAAGCTCCTTCTACATTTTCAGCTACTTTATTTTTTACATCTGCCATACATAAGTCCCCCGAATTCAATATCTACAATACTCTTTAACTTTGTAAAGCTCTGTATTTATAAATTTCTGGGTAACTCATGTGCAGATATTTGTGATACTTCACAGAACATCCTGTAGGGCATTAGCAGCCACGTAAACACTGCCGATTCCGCAGATGTACTGTGTGATCCTGATGGTCTGCATTATCTCTTCCTTTGTAGCACCGGCATCCAATGCCTGCAATGCAAGAGAGCGCACTCCGTTAACAGCACCTTTTGATGCATCGAGGGACAATGCCATCAGGAGCTTGTACTTGTAAGGTATTCCATTTTCCGGGAATGCGTTATGAAGGTTTTCGTCCAAAAGCTTGACGAATTCCGGGTCATTATCTGCTATTATCTGAAGGGGGTCTTCTGGCATTTTTATTATCTCCTTATGTGTGTCATTTATTAGAGCTAACTATTTATGATGGTTCCATACCATTCATTTATCGTTGCTCAGGTCAAGAACAATATATCTTTTCATGGTCATTATGTTTATCTGTAAATAGCTTCCATAAATACCAGTTATATCTTGTGATCCGGGGAATTAATATGAGCTATTCACTTCTGGCAATTTCCATCTTTTTTGAGATATGCGGTACTGTATGTATGAAAATATCCGATGGGTATTCGAACATCCCGGCATCTCTGATGATATTCGTGTTCTATGGCATAAGTTTCAGTATTTTCCCATTTGCTTTGAAGAACATCGATGTAAGCCTTGCCTATGCCATCTGGTCTGGTGTGGGGACAGCATCTATGACCTTGATAGGGATATATTATTTCAAAGAGCCTGCAACAGCAATAAAGATGATTTCAATATTCATTGTCATGGTCGGTGTTGCGGGATTAAATCTCAGTGACAAGCTGGCATGATGCACCATCCCTTTATTTATGACCATTTTCATATGCTGATCATGCCAGATGGATCTAATTCTGGAAAGCAGTTTCATGTAGCAACAGCTAAATAATTTCTACTCCCACTTACTATATAATAAATAATTGGGGGTAATCTATTGATATCTGTAATCTCGGTACTTGCCGATCTGTCACTTACTCTTCAAGTGATAGCTTTTGTAATGCTTCTGTATGCGATAAATCTTAAAAAAGTGGGTCTCGCAGAACATGGGCGGGCAGCTTCCCTTGCGATCTATGTGATGTTCCCTACGATATTGTATATGTTCTATTCTATCAGTCTGGGCTTCAGGCTGCCCGAATATGGGATCATACTTGATCTGCACCGACTTCTGGGCGCAATAGTTCTGATCTTCATAATTCTTTTTGTGGCCAACAGATGGAGGTTCAAAAAGAAGGTCCATATGGATATTGTAGCAGTATGCTGGACTTTGACCTTGCTGATGGGAATTGCTGTCTATTTGATATCTTCTTGATATCACTTTTCTTTTTTTGTGTTTCCATGTGTCCTTTGAAAGTATTCGACGAAACCCTTATAAATGATTAATCGTTATGGATGTGTGCAATAATTAATCGTGATAAATTGCACTACACCAATAAGGAGGAATACATATATGGACACATATTACACAGGTTCTATGATGGAAGATGAAGAGAAGCTCTTTGAATGGAGAACCAGCGGCTTAAACATTGATGGCAACGGATTGTTCTTTGCTACACTGGCCGGGTCCATTGCACTTATGGTCCTCATGAGGGTTTCATCTTATAGCAGCCTCTTTTGAATGGGGGATGCCGGAATTACCGGTAAACTCCCTTATTTGTCTTACTTTTCATTATTTTCCTTTTCTTTTTTGCATCATCGCTTGAACTGGAGTTTCTGGAAATACTTTTGATGATAGTCTTCTGCAGGATAGAATTCAGATGCTTCTACTATCTCTGTCTCAATGCTACTAGCATACTTTCCTGAACTTTCCTGCTGTTCCCTGGACATGAGGGCAGCTTCCCTTTGAGCATCGTCATGGTAGAATATGGCAGATCTGTACTGTGAACCATGATCCGGTCCCTGCCTATCCTTTGTCGTAGGGTCATGTGTGTTCCAGAATACCTCTAGCAGTTCCTCGTATGTGATGACCGTTCCATCAAAAAATATCTCTATGGATTCAGCATGCCCGGTCAATCCCGTGGAAACATCACTATAGGTAGGCTCTTTCAATGTGCCACCAGTGTATCCTACTTTTGTTGAGATCACGCCTTCGACTTTGCTGAATGCAGCTTCAACGCCCCAAAAGCATCCTGCTGCAAATGTTGCTCTTTCCATTTTCGATTCCCCCTCATTGATTGTCTTTCTCTTTCTCTTCCTTCTCTGAGCCTTCTGTAAAACCCAATGATGCCGAATTTATACAATATCTTTTTCCGGTAGGTTGAGGGCCGTCATCGAAAACATGTCCAAGATGGCTTCCACAGCGTGAACATTGGATCTCGATCCTTTTCATAAAATAGCTATCGTCGAGAACTAGTTCCACACTATCGCTGGAGATCACTTCATAGAAACTTGGCCAACCTGAGCTGGAATCAAATTTATTATTTGAACTGAAGATTTCCTGGCCACAAGCTGCACAGTTGTATACGCCTGGTTTATCGTTGCGTAAAAGCTCGCCTGTAAATGGTATTTCGGTATTCTTTTCCCTGAGGATGGCATACTGTTCAGGTGTCAGTAATTTTTTCCATTCTTCTTCAGAACGGTTAATTTTTTGTTTCAATCCCACAACCTCCTTACAAAAGCTCCCATATAAAAGTTATCAATACACACTTAAATAATTTAGGTTGTAACTATTGGGTTTTATATTAATCTCATTTGAATGTCCTATTTCGATCGGACCTATGTAATACTAATATTTTTATGCAAACGTGACCAATACTGCATGGGGTAGTTTAAATGACCGGATATACAGAGCTATGCAGTTCAGAAGATGTGCAGGATGGGGAAATGCGCAGTTTCGATTCAGGTGACAATAAGATCCTGGTAGTAAATCTTGGTGGTAAGTTCTATGCCATCGATGCTATCTGTAATCACATGGGTGGTAAACTTGTGGATGGGAAACTTAAGGATAATATCGTGATATGTCCTCGTCACAAATGTGAATATGATGTGACATCGGGTAAGATCAAAAAAAAAGCGGGTTTTTTTGTGCAGGCATTTTCCGGCAAATGTAATGACCAGATATCTTATGCTACAAAGGTTGAAGGCGGTAAGATCTACGTGGATATCTGAATACATGGCCTTTTATTGATATGTGCAACTTCTGATGATGTTGCTTACGGTGTTGAACCCGGTTTACTGCAAATATTTAAATAAAGTTCTCGTAATCCTTTACATATGAGCCTTGTTTTAGCCGCAGTATTCCTTGCTTTTGTTCTATGTGTACTTAGTATCTTCTTAGCTAATTTTGTAAAGAAACGAGTGGCTGACACAGCAAATGGTAGCATGTATCCGAAAGGCTATTGGTTTGGAATGGGTATAGCTTTTGGTCTTTTGCTAGGCATGCCTCTTGGTATTGCCATCGGAATATATCTCGGGAATGTCGCGATAGGCATTGCTATTGGTCCGGCACTTGGAATAGGCTTTGGTACTGTGATAGGTTACGTGCTTGAGAAAAAACATGTAAAGAACATTCGTCCACTGACAGAAGACGAAGCAAGGTTACAGAGGGTATTCATTGTATTCACCATCAGTGTTCTTATTTTGGGTGTAACTGTGCTTTTCAGTCTCGTTTATCTTTATGGTCTGATCTAATTGTATATTCTTGAATGACTAAATATCTATATTAGTTCTGCATTAATAATTGGTTATGGAAGTTCTGGACATTGTCCCTTCGTGGATCTCGTGGGATTTTGCTGTTATATTGTTCGTTTTTTCGATCGTACTATTTACTTTGATTTCAGCTAAAATGGTAGATAGGATCTTAAAAGCATATTTTCAGTTTGCCAGTAAAAAGATGAAGATCGATGAAACGACCTATGGACTTGTCAGGCGTATCATAGTGGGTCTTGTATATTTCTTTGGTATTGTTGTGATCGTCTTCTCCATCCCCGGACTTCGGGATATTTCAATTGCTCTTTTCGCAGGTGCTGGATTTGCGGGTATTGTAGTTGGTATGGCCGCTCAGAACACTCTTTCGAACATCATTGCAGGTATCGCGCTTGCGACTTTCAGACCTTTCCGTGTAGGTGACCTGTTGACAATTCATGATGAATATGGGAGGGTCACTGACATAACCCTTGGTTATACCAAGATAAGGACCTGGGATAACAGGCGTTTGAACATCCCCAATCACGTGATCAGTGATGAAGCGATAATCAACTGGTCCATCGATGATCCGACGGTCAACTGGACCGTTGATATCGGTATAAGCTATGATTCCAATATTGATCTTGCAAGAAGTATCATGATCGATGAAGCCCGTAAACATAAAAATGTAATGACATATGAAGATCTCCAGAAACATAATTCTCGTGAGAAAAAAGGTAATGAGATCTCTGTTCTTTTGACCGAACTGGGGGATTTTGCAGTAAATCTCAGGCTTTATGTGTGGGTAAAGGACCGTTCGGTGGGTTTTACTACGGGTTGTGATCTTCGGGAAGCCATCAAAAAGAGGTTTGATGCTGAAGGTATTGAAATTCCGTTCCCTTACAGGACGATCGTATATAAGAAAGATATTGAACAGTCACATGAGAGTGATATTGAAATGTCGCGGGGAGAACCTGCGGCTTAATTATTTCATTCTTTTTTGAATAGCTGGCAGCGTATGTAGGATTTCAGATAGGCTTCCTTGTCCAGCACAAGGTCGTTATTTTTACAGATCTCAACATATGTATTGTTCCAGTTATCTTCATTTGTTTTGAGCATGAAGAATGGTAGCATCATTACGCTGGTAGGTGTCATCCTCGGTCTGGCACAGTCGATAAGGGCAAAATACCCTCCAGTTCTTAGCACCCTTGAGGTTTCTTTTATGGATCCTCTTCTGACTTCCTCATCGGTTTCGCAGAATGCTACGCTTGTTACCACTATGTCGAAAGCATCATTCTTGAAAGGAAGTTCATCCATCGTTCCTTTGTAGAACGATATCTCCTCTTCCATTCCCTTTGTTTTTGAATGAGCATATTTCAGTTGTGTGTCGGAAAGGTCAATTCCATACACTTTACAGGTGTGCTCTGCCTTTTTCTCTATCTCTATGTCAAGGGATGCTGTACCACACCCAAGGTCGAGTACCTTCATTCCTTTTTCAAGAGGTAGTTCACCTGCTGCTTTTTCGTAGTATGAATGTCCGAATCCCAGCAATGTGGCAAAAATATCATAGTTTCTTCCGCCATAGAGTAACCCGAATTCGTTCCCCTTTTCACTCATCTGATGGAATATATGTATATATTGATTATAAATTTGTTATGATGATCTATGGGGACCAGGTGGATTATAATATTTTTGTAAGGCATTGGCTGATAAATATTTTATACTACAATTCTGTTCTTTAGTACAATTAGAACAGAGAATGTGCAATTATGATGGGTCGATTTAAACACGATGAGTATATTTTCTACGGTGAACTGAGCAGTGATGGAAATCTTGTGACTTCCCTATCTCACGATGGCGGAACTTTTGAGATGTCCGAGCTTGCTTTGCTTCCACCTGCTAAACCTTCTAAGATAGTCTGCATTGGTCTGAACTATATTGACCATGCTATCGAACTTGGCATGGATGTTCCTACTGAGCCTGTCATATTCATGAAGCCACCTTCTTCGGTCATAGGGTCTGGTGATAAAATAGTTTATCCTGCAATGAGCCAGCGTGTGGACTATGAAGCGGAGCTTGCAGTCGTTATTGGGAAAAGGTGCAGGAACATCGATCACGAGGATGCAGGTGATGTCATTGCGGGGTATACATGCTTTAATGATGTGACTGCTCGGGACCTGCAGCAGAAAGATGGGCAGTGGACACGTGCAAAGAGCTTTGATACTTTTGCTCCTCTGGGTCCGTTCATTGTTCCGGAAGAGGACTTCGATCCCAGTGATGTTTCTATTAAATGCAGGGTGAATGGCGAAGTACGGCAGGATTCCAGTACTTCGAACCTCATATTTGACATACCGCATCTGATAGAGTTTATATCGGATATAATGACATTAGAGGTAGGTGACGTTATTTCTACCGGTACTCCTCCGGGTGTGGGGGAATTACTGCGCAGGGACGTTGTTGAAGTCGAGGTCGAAGGTATAGGCACTTTGGCGAACGAGGTAATATAATGCTATTTGACCAGATCAACAGAGAACTTGAGCTTACTGAACGACATTTGCTCGTTCTTAAAAAGGTCATTGAGAAGGGGCCTATAGGTATATTGAAACTTGCTGAAGAGACGGGGATGCCTACGCATAAGGTCAGATATTCTTTGCGTGTCCTTGAACAGGAACATCTCATAAAGCCATCATCTCATGGTGCTACTGCCGGAGATCTTGCAGAAGATTTCATTGGGAAGTTCGAGGATAATATAGGTAATATACTGGAGAAGCTAACACAGATAAGGCAGATCGGGTTTAAGTTCTGATCTCTCTTTGTTTTTAATTATAATTTATTATGTTCTACAATTCATTTGATCCTATGAGGGTATTTAGATGACCTTAAGTGATGAAGATAAGATTACGATTGAGAAATTTGCGCTTCAAAACGCTGTTAAATATGGAAAAGCACCTCAACTTGGGGCTGTTATGGGAAAGGTCATGGGTTCATGTCCTCATCTTCGTCCTCTTTCAAAAGAGGTTGGTCCTGTAATTCAGCATGTCCTTGATGAGGTCATGAAAGAGGGGCCTGAAGAATGGCAGGCAAGACTTGAGGTGATAGCGCCTGAACTTATTGAGGAACTGAACACGAAAAAGGAGCCTGATAAAGGGCTTAAGCCTCTGGATGTCAAGGAGGGTGAGAGTGTTGTAATGCGTTTTGCACCGAATCCGAATGGACCACCAACTCTTGGTAGTACCCGTGGTATCGTTGTGAATTCGGAATATGTCAAGAGGTATGGTGGCAAGTTCATCATTAGATTCGATGACACCGATCCTCAGACCAAGCGTCCTATGCTTGAAGCATATGACTGGTACCTCGAGGATTGCGAGTGGCTTGATGCAAAACCGGATGAGGTGGTCATCGCTTCTGACAATATGGAGGTCTATTATGAATATGCGAGACAGCTCCTCGGGATGGGTCACGCTTATGTGTGTTTCTGTGAAGGTGGCGATTTCAAGAAGTTCAAGGATGCTAAGGAACCATGTCCTCATAGAGGCCATGCACCGGAAGTGAATCTTGAGCACTGGGACAAGATGCTTGCAGGCGAATATGAGGAGAAGGCTGCGGTTGTGAGGATAAAGACCGATATCGAACATAAGGATCCTGCTATACGTGATTTTGGTGCTTTCAGGATCGTGAAGACAGCTCATCCTCGTCCTGAAGTTGACGATAAATATGTCGTATGGCCATTACTTGATTTCGAGGGTGCAATTGAGGACCATGTGCTTGGTATGACCCATATTATCCGTGGTAAGGACCTGATGGACAGTGAAAAACGTCAGGGCTATATCTATAATTATCTGGGCTGGGAATATCCAAAGACAACTCACTGGGGTCGTGTGAAAATGCATGAGTTCGGTAAGTTCAGCACAAGTGGTTTGCGCCAGTCCATCGAGGATGGCGAATACTCCGGTTGGGATGATCCAAGGTTGCCTACACTTCGTGCTCTTAGAAGAAGGGGTATCAAGCCTGAAGCTATTCGTAAGTTCATGATCGATATGGGCGTTGGCGAGACTGATGTCAGTCTCAGTATGGATACCCTCTATGCGGAGAACAGGAAGATCATCGACACTATTGCTAACAGGTACTTCTTTGTGTGGGACCCTGTGGAGCTTGAGGTCGAGGATGCGGTATGTTGCACTGTGAGCCCATCCCTTCATCCTTCTGAGGATAGGGGTGTTCGCTGCATTGATATAGGTTCAAAGCTGCTGGTCTGCAAGAGCGATGTAGAGTCTGCTGAAGTGGGCGATATGTTGCGTATGAAAGACCTGTATAATATAGAGATAACTTCTGTGTCACCTTTGAAGTGTAAATGTATCGGCGATTCAATGGAAAATGCAAAGAGCAACAAGATGCGTATAATCCACTGGGTTCCGGAAGATGGTATTCCTGTGAAAGTACTTGCACCGCAAGGTGAATTTATCGGTATGGGTGAAAAGCAGATCGTGGATGAACTTGACAATGTTGTCCAGTTTGAGAGATTTGGCTTCTGTCGTATCGATTCTGTGGATGATGGCGTTGTCGCTTATTTCACCCACAAGTAAGTTCCAGATATATGAATGAGGCCGGTCTTTCCGGTCTCTTGCTTTTTAATTTTGAGTGGTAGTATGGATTGGAGTAAGTGGAAACGGTATTACGGTGTAAAGCTTAGGGTCGCTGCATTCATTTTTGGTATTATTGGCTGGTTCCTTCTTTTTGTTTCTATTTTCGGGTCACATTTTGAGCAGCAGCTCTTAGGGTTGGAAAAAGTTGCGGGATCAACGACTTTTACAATTGGTATAAAGGTCTTAATATTCACAGCTATCATTTCAATTGTGAAATTCCAGAATGTTATTATTGAGAAGCTAGAAGAGCGTCAAATGTTATTCTCTTTCCTGAGAAAAGCTTACGCTACAGCAGTTTTCGGATGCATTTTCTGGATCATCATTCTATTGATCTGATGTGTCCGAATTGAAATAAGTTATAAGAAGTCAAAAAAGGTTAAAACGGTGACCGAAAGGCCACCATATATATTTTGAAGATCACTCTTCAGTAGGTTTTTCAGGTGCAACTTCTTCAACAGGTGTTTCAGAAGCGACTTCTTCAACAGGTGTTTCAGAAGCGACTTCTTCAACAGGTGTTTCAGAAGCAACTTCTTCAACAGGTGTTTCAGAAGCAACTTCTTCAACAGGTGTTTCAGCTACAACTTCTTCAACAGGTGCTTCAGCTACAACTGGTTCAACAGGTGTAATAGATGCGACTGCCATGCGATGAGGTGGAACTACCTGAACTTCGGTCTTTCTGATCTCTACTCTTCTGAGTGGGTAAATGGACTTTGCTTTCCTGTAGATGTTTGCGGAAAGTTTACCGACAATAGCCTCTTCGACAAACTGCTCGTAATCGAGTTCAGCTGCGCGTTTTGCTGTTGTTTCGGTCATGATGTCCCTGAGTGCCTTGATCTGGCTTGTCCTTGCTCTATTTACAGTGAAGCATATAGGTTTGACCCTGATTTTGTAGCCATCCTTTGTCTTGACATTAAGGTTAGTGTCGATCCTGGATGTCTGGCGTTTTACAATGGAACGGAGGTAGTCGGTTGTGATCTCGTGACCGATGAACCTTGTGTTTGCAACATCGCCTGTGACGTTGTCGATCTCCAACTTAAGTTTTATGTTGTGTTTTGAGAAATCGTTGGTAAGTTCGCCAACGGTGGTTTCTACAATACGACCAATAAGACTTTCTGGATCGTCAGTTGGAGTTAAACCGATGTGGTTGCTACCAATGAACTTTGGTGCTACGATGTTATACCACTGTTTTAATTTCCACTTATCCAATTTCCTTTGTACTCTCTTTTTAGCCAAGTAATTCCTCCTCTGTGATTATTATTGATGTGTTCGACCAATTCCTTGATCGAACGAAGATATGATGTTCGTGATTCTGACCGGTAAAATTCCCGTTTGATAGGTTAATTAATAGCGTGCCTATACTGTAGGCGTCTATATATAAATAAATCGGTACATGAAAGGGATATCAAAGGAAGCGAATTCCCTTTGGTACCTCTCCTACCCTTTTTCTGAACTCCTCTGGCCAGTTTTCGGGGTCTAGTCCCTTCTGTGCAAAGAACGCGGATGCCCAGCGTTCAAGTCCTACGCCTGAACAACCAGACCACAGTTCTTCACCGGTCTGGGATTTCACATTGAAACCTGATGGATACTTATTGCCATTGATACTGACGTTCTGGAACTCCAGCCATTCTCCGTCATCTCCTCTGTACGGCAGTGGTGCTTCATAATCGGTCGTTCCTGCCTCGCCCTGCTCAGAAAGCCCTGTAAGCCCTTCCTGTGCCATGAACCATGGGGTTACCCAGGCCTTTCTCCACTCAAGGTCAAGTATCTCATTGAATATGTGCATGTACTTCTCATGCAGCTTCTTAGCTGTCTCGATGACCTGTTCCTTAGTACCTAGCCATACTATCTCTACACGGTGGAACTCGTCCACACGTTCCATACCGTGAATTCCGCCACTCTCGTAGCGGTGTGATGTTCCGGACTTGTCAAAGACCTTTATTGGGAACTCATCGGTAGGTATGGTCTCTCCCTGCAGATACATCCAGAACGGTGGGCACTGTGCATAACACAGACCGCCGATAGGATCTCCGATCTTTGATTTGATGAGTTCGGTCGGCACTTCATGTGTGACCTTGTAATGGTCGGATACCTCTTCCCAGTACGCAGGGTCCCTTGTCTTTGGAGGGCACACATAGTATATCTCAGGGTAAACCCCCTTTGCATGTCCTGATTTCTGCCAGACCTCCCACGGAACAAGTTTCGGGAAGATCATTTCCCTGTATCCGAGAGGTTCAAGAAGCTCATCATAGACTATCTTCTCAAATGTCCTGAACATCTTTGTGGACTGCGGGCCGTGTATCCATTGACCACGGCTTGCACCCCGCTTGATCCATCCATGTTTCATCATTTCCTGGGTAGGATCTCCGGCGAACGTGTGTTCCTTCTTGTCACTTTCCCAGATGATCTGCCAGTGTTCCGCCTTGCCGCCATAATCCTTTGCCCTGACCTTCTCTTCCATAAGGGTAAGTATCCTGTCAGGAATACGTCTCTCAAGCTCGGATTCTCCAACATCCAGCTCAAGAATAAGACCGCCCTCTACTTTTGATATATTGCTTACGTGAGGGATGTTCATATTCCCAATTTCCCCTTCCGCAGGCATTGATATCGTAAACTCCTTGACATCGACACCACGAATGCCGATACGGAAATCCTTTCCAAGTTTGGCAGCAAGTGGCTTTTTCAGGCGCATTATTGCATCGTGTGCCCTGACATACCTTCCGGATTCAATGGTGAGCTCGATACTTCCATCCACAATATCCCACTGTGTTATCTTCGCTCCCTGTCCTTCAGGTGCTCCTTTTTTAAGGATGGTATTGTTTGCCTCATCAAAATACTGGGCAATAACTTCCTTTGCACCGGTCGGGTCGGCACTGGTTTTGAATGCTCCTTTAAGATTGAATTTAAGTTCCATGCATTTTTCCTCTTGAAACTGACCGTGATAAGATGGACCACTATCATAGTATCTCTGATAATTAGCAAATAGTGGTCTAATTAATTGGATTGTTCGCTAAAACGAACAGTTATGAAATAGGCTTTAGATTTAATAATTTTTCCAACAAAAGCAGGTAGGTACCAGAATGAATATGATCATTCATTTTCCCAGAGATGGCGATTCTCATCAAGGAATCTATGCTGGTCTTCTGTCCTTGACCTCGTATAGATCAATGCAGCCGGGTGGAATATCTTGAGCACGTTCTTGCCTTCAAGCATCTCAACAGCTCCCCATTCCATCTTATGGCCACTGCAAAATGCTTTCTCTGCAGTGTTCCCAAGCAGGACTATAAGGTTCGGGTCAAGCAGTTGAATCTGTCTGGTCAGGAAAGGTTTGCAGCAATCCAGCTCCTTTTTGTTGGGATTGCGGTTATTTGGTGGCCTGCACTTGATAGTATTGATGACAGTCCATTCAGAGCTTTCAAGTCCCATATATTCAATAAGATCATCCAGTATCTTCCCTGCACGACCACAAAAAGGCACGCCTGTTTCGTCTTCGTTCTTCCCCGGAGCTTCACCTATGAAAAGCACTTCCGGCTCATCCGAACCCTTGCGCACGACCTTGTTAATGACCGTTTCAGAAAGAGGACATGCCGTACAATCAAGGATGTCCTTCTCCACATCCTCTAATGTTGTCCATTCGTTTTTCATTCTTTGTCCTCTATCTCACATATCACATCTTCAGCTATCTTTGCGTTCATCAACAGATCATCAACAGTTGCTATCAGGGATGATATCTTCTCGGTCCTGATCGTAATAACAGCTTTTCCATCTCCTATCTCAGTATCCATGTTCGAGAGATTGTCCGGTTTCAATGAAAGGGCGACCTTCTCCGCGATGCTGGGTGCATCAGTACTGATAAACTCAAGGGTGGTGGATATTTTCATGTTCTCACATCAGGAAAGCTGTTCAGCAACGATGTCATCCACAAGAGCAATGAACTTCTCTATCTTTTCCGGTTCTACAGAAGCTCCGGATGCGATATTGTGTCCGCCACCTTGCCCGCCAACCGCATCAGCCGCTGTTCGCATGGCATATGCAAGGTCAAGCCCTTTGCTGACAAGTTCTCTTGTCCCTCTTGACGATATCTTCACTTTACCTTCCACCTTGTTAATAGCAACAAAAGGCATATCGGGATGGATGTATCGTATGACAGTGCTTGCTATCATCCCTGTGGACTCGAGGTCCTCACCTATCAGATAGTAGATACTCTTCCCCTTTTGCAACATTCCTTCAGCTTTATTTATATCGTTGACAATTGCTTTCTGGCTCTGTATGGTCATCTCCTTTGCTTCTTCAAGGGTGGAATCATCTCTCATGCAAAGGGAAAGTGCCAGTCCTGGAACTTTCTGTTTTCCACAAGTGTTCATTATGGCAACAAGGTCATAGACGTTCTTCACAACTTCATTGTTCAGAACATAAACATCACCCACAGCAGCATCGATAGCTTCAGGACTTGCTCTTTTTGTAAGCTTCAATACAATGGTCGATATTAGCTTTTGCAGTTTATCATTGTCCATTGAATCGATGTCGCCATGTATCTCGAGCATGTCAAGGAAACTGTCTATCTTTTCACGATCACCTGTGATGTCAAGATAAGGCTCGGGTGTGTTTTCCAGTATATCAGCAATGTCCCCACTGCCTACTTTCAATCCCTTCTTGATGGAAATGACTCCAGCTTCCACAGCCTCGTCCAGTATTATCTTGTTCGCCGTTTCAAAAAGCTGCTTATCCCCAACTGCGCCTGCAATTGCAATGCCGGCAAGGTCTACATTTTCATGATCAAGCCCCTTTGCTACTAGATATGTAGTGGTAGCTCCGCATAGGTGGACAGCACCATCGATGCCGAACATATGCGGATTTATCATGGCCTTGGCAGGTGAATCTCCGACCGGTTTATGGTGGTCGATGACAATTGTATCGTGCAGTACCTTTCCAATGATATCTGGTTGACCGCTGCCCATGTCACAGAAGATAACGATATCTCCTTCGTTAGTTGTCTCATTGATCATCTCGGCAACACTGTCATCGAGCCGGCTTACGATCGTAAGGTGATATGGTATGTTCTTTCTGAGGAGCGCCTGGCAGATGATAGCAGCAGATGATATTCCGTCAGCATCGTTATGGGAAATGACACGTGCATGGCTGTATTCTTCTATAATGTCTGCTATCTGCTCTGCAAGTTCGCTTATTTTTTGCATTTCTATCAATCAGATCACCCGTATGTACAACCTTAAATACATAAATAACAACAAAGATCCGGCGTTATCGAACGACCTCTCCGGGTCTGGTATAGCTTCCACTTTCCATAACGGTTCCAACGTTGATACTGGAATTTATTCCTGTGTGAACGTCATCACCCATTATGACCCCAAGTTTCCTTCTTCCCGAATCCGTTAGTTTGCCTTTAATTTTCACCATGATGTTCTTACCATCGTGGCGCAGATTGGCAACCTTAGTTCCGGCACCGAAATTACACTTTCTGCCTATAATACTGTCTCCCAGATACGTGAGGTGTCCTATATTCGTACCATCCATTATTATGCTGTTCTTCACTTCAACGGCATTTCCGATATGCACATCATTTCCAATGGCAGTTGAAGGGCGTATGAAACAATTAGGTCCTATGTCACAGTCATCTCCGATGATCACCGGTCCGATAATGTATGCGCCATTACGTATCAGAGTTCCTCTGCCAACACTCACATCCCCGATAAGGGTGGCATTGGGTTCAATGACTCCTTTTACGGAAGGTTCCATTCGGTTCAAAAGGACTGCGTTCGCATCCAGCATATCCCAGGGTCTTCCGATATCTATCCATTCCTCTTCCAGTATCTCATATCCGACCTCGGCATCACCATTGATGAGCATCTGGAGTGAATCGGTTATCTCGTATTCCCCTCTTGATGACAATGTTGTCTGTTCGATAAGGTCGAAGATGGTTTCGCTGAAAAGGTAGATGCCGGCATTTGCAAGGTCTGTTGGTGGAATCTCTGGTTTTTCTATGATATTTATGACCTTATTTCCATCAGTTTCAATAACGCCGAAATCCGATGGATTGTCCACACGTTTTACAGTTATTACTGCATTCTCTTTCCTTTCTATCATGTGTTTGATATGGCTGGAACTGACCAGTACATCACCGTTGAGGACTATGAACTTGTCTTTGACATGACCTTTTGCATATCCGATAGCATTTGCAGTGCCAAGTTGTTCTTCCTGATGGACGTGGTCAATGGTAACGTTCCATTTATCACCATTTCCAAAATATTGTTTGATGGCTTCTTCGTGATACCCTGTGATAAAAACGAATCCGTCAATTCCTGCTTCGATGGCAGAACCCACGATATGCTCGAGCATGGGCTTGTTGGCGACAGGAAGCATGACCTTTGGTATGGATGATGTCAAAGGGCGCATTCGGGTGCCTTCTCCCGCTGCAAGTATGACAGCTTTCAATTAAGTGCCTCCTTGATAATGTTCTCTGCCATGCTGAACAATCTATCAGCACCTTCTCTTGCTTCGACTGTGATCCTTATCTTCGGTTCTGTCCCTGAAGGTCTCACAAGAACCCATCCGTTATCCATTTCCACGCGTATTCCATCGATGTCAGATATATTCCCGCATTTCTCGAGTTTTGAATGGACAACTTCCATAACATGCGCTTTCCTTTCGTTGTCACATTTCACTGTGCCTCGATATGTTGGATAATGGGGTAATTCTTCTTTAAGCTCTGACAATGTTCTGCTCTCTATAAGCTCCATTATCTTTGCAGAAGCGAATATCCCATCCGGGCAATAGGATATCTTCGGGAAGATCCAGCTTCCGGAAGGTTCTCCGCCAATATCCGCGTTGCATCTTTTGATCTCTTCTGCAACGTAGACATCTCCGACCCTTGTACGAATAACAGTTGAGCCGGGCAGGGCATCGTCCACCATCATCGAGGTATCCACGGGTACTACAATTTTAGCACCTTCATTGCATTCATGTCTGGCAAAAAGTGCAAGCATCTCATCGCCGGTAATGAACTCTCCCTTCTCGTCGATCGCCATCATCCTGTCTGCATCGCCATCCTGGGCAATGCCAATATCTGCACCGAATTCTTTTACGGCTGTTTTGAGCAGGGTAAGGTTCGCATCGTTGGGTTCGGGATTGCGTGCCGGGAAGTAACCGTCAGGTTGGGAATTAAGGGTGATGACCTCACAGCCCATTTTACGGAGCACATATGGAGTTATCGTGCTACCTGCACCGCATCCGCAGTCAATGATAACACGTTTTGATGACCTTTTGACATTCTGCAATATCATGTTGGTGTGCTGGCGGATGGCATTCGCATCTTCTGACACATTGCCTATTTTGTCCCAACTGACAGGTTCGAAATCTTCTTTCTCTATGCAGTCCTCTATCTCTTCCTGCTGGCTGGAATCAAATGCCATCCCATCAGGGTTCCATAACTTTATTCCTACATATTCTGCGGGATTATGGGATGCAGTTATCATTACTCCACAATCGTAGTCCTTTGTTGCATATGCAAGGGTTGGGGTACTGACCATTCCGATCCGTACTACATCACAGCCTGCTGAAAGAAGGCCGGAAATGATGGCATGTTCTATCATCTCTCCTGCAATGCGGGGGTCACGGCCTACAACTGCACTCCTTTTTGTTTTACCGAGTGCAAGACCTACCTTCAGGGCAAGGTCTGTTGTAACTTCCTTATTGGTAATTCCTCTTATTCCGGATGATCCGAATAATTTCATATGATAGCTCCACTTTTTCTTATTCAACAGTTACGCTTTTTGCAAGGTTCTTCGGTTTATCTATAGAGCATCCTCTTGCAAGGGCGGTATAATATGCAAGCAATTGCAGTACAACGGATGACAGTATTGGTGCAAGCATCTCATGTGTCGGTGGAATGCGCAGCACATGGTCAACATATTTCTCTATCTCCGTATCACCTTTTTCTGCTACGGCAATGACCCTGGCTTCTCTTGCCTTTACTTCCTTTATGTTGCTCAATATCTTGTCATAGACATGCCCCTTTGTAGCAATTGCGACAACAGGGGTTCCCTCATCAAGAAGGGCCAGTGGTCCGTGCTTTAATTCTCCGCCGGCAAAGCCTTCAGCATGTATGTATGATATCTCTTTGAGCTTTAGTGCACCTTCCAGTGCAACTGGATAATTCACATTTCTTCCAACAAAGAAATAATCCCTCTCTTCTGCGAAGATCTCAGCACATTCGCGGATCTCTGCTTTGTGGTTCAATATCTTCTGTATCTTTCCCGGAATTCTTTTAAGTTCTATCAGCAGGTCCTTCGCTTCATTTGTGTTGATAGTTCCTCTGGCTCTTGCAAAGCGTATGGAGAGTAAGTAAAGCACTATAAGCTGGGCTGTGAACGTCTTTGTGGCAGCAACCCCTATCTCTGGTCCTGCTCTTGTATATAGGACGCTGTCGACAACTCTTGTTATGCTGCTACCAACAACATTGGTAATGGCAATGGAATTACAACCGTAGGCTTTGCAGCTTTTGACGGCTGCAAGGGTATCTGCTGTTTCACCGGATTGCGTTATGGCAATTGAGATGACATTTTTTCTCATTATTGGATTGCCGTATCGGAACTCTGAGCCGATGTCTACATCAGTGTGTATTCCGGCAAAGTTCTCAAAAAAGTATTTTCCTAAGAGTCCTGCATTCCATGATGTTCCGCAGGCAATTATCTCTATCCTGTCAATATTCCTTATCTCTTCGTCGGATATGTTCAATTCTTCCAGATCTACCGAACCGTCCAGTTCGGACAGTTTTCCTGCGAACGTATCATGTACAGAAGTCGCTTGCTCGTGTATCTCTTTAAGCATGAAGTGTTCATAGCCTGCTTTTTCTGCTGCTTCGATATCCCATTCGATGGTAGTTGTTTCCTTTTCTATCACATTTCCATCGATGTCGTAAAATTCAACTCCACTTGGCTGCATTTTAACGAGGTTCAGATCATCCACAAAAACGACCTTTTTTGTGTGGCTTAGAAAAGCTGTAACGTCAGATGCTGCGTAGTATTCACCATCGCCTATGCCTATTATCAAGGGACTATCTTTTCTGGCTGCCAGCATGGTATCAGGTTCACTGCCGCAAACGGTGGTGATTGCATATGATCCTTCTAATTCTTTTAATGTCTGTTGAAGCGCAGTGAATAGGTCGCATTTCTTTTCGGTATTGTTTGCACTGCCATATAATTTTGAATGCATCAGATGTGCAATGACCTCTGTGTCAGTTTCAGAGAGGAACTTATATCCTTCCTTTTGTAATTGTTCTTTTATGCTAAGGTAATTCTCAATGATCCCATTATGGACTACGGATATATCACCTGAGTTGTGTGGGTGGGAGTTGACTGTACTTGGTACTCCATGTGTGGCCCAGCGAGTGTGTCCGATGCCGATGTTTCCTTTTATGTCGTCCTTAAGTATTTTTTCAAGATCTTTTATTCTGCCTATGGTCTTGTATGTAGTTATATTCTCATTTAGTAGTGTTATGCCTGCGGAGTCATAACCTCTGTATTCAAGTTTTTTCAATGACTCTACTAATATGGGGGCAGCGTCCCGCGTTCCTACATATCCTATAATTCCACACATTTTACTACCTCTCAGACCACAATGGAATTTTCAGGTATATTCCGGGATATGATCTTTCCTGAATCTATATTGCAGTTCGATGATATCATTGCTCCGGCTTTGACAAGCACCCTGTGGCCTATTATGTTGTCATCACCTGTGATAGTTCCAAGTTTATTGACAGTTTGTATCTCTTCTTCCATTTCGATTTTGAGGTTCTCTTTGTCCTCTGTGATGAAGTAAGGTCCAATGGAATTGTTCATTCCTATTACGGAGTTGGCTATGTGGGAATGGTTCCCTATCCGTGTATTGTTCATAATGATGCTGTTCTGTATATGGCAGAATGAGCTTATGGTTACGTTGTCCCCTATTGTTGTAGATGGGAGGATGACAACTGTTGGTGCGATCTCACAATTGTCTCCGATAAGGGCAGGTCCCACGATGTAACATCCTGATCTTATTATCGTGTTGTTTCCAATACTGACGTTTCCACGAATTATGGCACCTTCTTCAACAGTACCTTTTATTTCATGGTCTTTGTACCTGTCAAGGACCATTGAATTGTCTTTTAATATATCCCATGAAAAGACGGCATCGCGCCATAGTGAATCTGTTATCACATGATCTACTTGGATGCCATCATCGATCATCTGTTGTAATGTATCTGTTATTGCATATTCTCCCATTTGGGATATGGGGGTTTGCTCGATCCTTTCGAAAATATCCTGGCCGAACATGTATATGCCTGTGTTTACTACATGGCTGACTTCAAAGGTGGGTTTTTCAATTATCTTCTTTACTTTTTTGCCATCTGAGATTATGACTCCATATCCACGAGTATGTTCCTTTCTCGCTGTTAATATGGTCGCATTTCCTTTGTGATTTTCGAGGAGGTCTTTGATGGTGTTTGTTTCTATTACATTGTCACCGTTTAGGACCAGGAATGCTTCGTCCTCCTCTTCCATAAGTTCTGCAACCTGCTTTATGGCATGTGCTGTTCCAAGCTGTGCTTTCTGGTGGACGTATGTTATGTTTATTCCAAAATCAATGCCATCTTCAAAATAGTCCATTATACGTTCTCTTTCGTAGCCTACTACAATGATGAGGTCCTTTACCTCGTTTTCTGTGAGCGAGTCTATTACGTGCTCGATTATTGGTTTATTTGCAACGGGCAGCATGACCTTTGAACGTGTCAGTGTGAGTGGCCTGCAACGTAGTCCTTCTCCGGCAGCCAAGATTACAGCTTTCATGGCTTTTAGAGGTCATTCTAAGAATTTATATCTTGCCTTTTAGGTACCTTTAAGGATTCAACTGGTAACGTATGGCTGGATCTATGTTAATGGCAAGGTGGTAAGGGCGATAAAGAGGGCCTGGCTACAAGAGTAGTGATATGACTAGGACGGTATACTGATATTAGTAGTTTAAAGAATTTAAATAAATGTAAAAAAAGTAGATGGATGCTCGGCATGAGCCGAACATCAATAAATTCACAAGAGTGGCCAGGCCACTTATCTTGTGATCAACATTTCTGCTGTTTCTGGTTTGTACTTCCAGTCAATAGGGAGTACCTTTGCGGACTGGTAGTATTTGACGAGCCTTCTGATCTTTGATTCAGTTGACTGCAATGATCTCTTGTTGTGTACATCCTTGTTGTTAACTACAAGGTGTTTACGCAATCCGATAGCCTTTACAATAAGGTTGTAGAGGTCTTCAGGTACGTTTGGTTCCTCGCTGTTGTCTTTCAGGATGTCTGTTACCTTCTTTCCTGTTGTGAGTTTGACATCAGGTACACCATAGTTGTCTCTGAGTACCATTCCAATAACACTTGTAGATTTGCCCTGTTTCCAGAGGTCAAGTACTACCTTTGTGATCTCTTCTGTTGTTGTTGTGGACCATGCTGGTGATTCTGATCGGATCGGCTTTGTTGAACCGGATTTTCCTTTTGTACGGGTATGCATTTTTGCCATAGCGTTCCTCCTGATGATTATAATGTGATATTAAATATATTATTGTTTTGAGTTTGTGCTCAAGTTAAAGGAACGTTGGGAACATTAACTTGAATCGGTACTGTGGCGAAGTGACCTTTATACGCTTGACATTTAATATAAAGGTTATTGTCTTGCTCACCATATGGACAGAGTGATATCAACATATCCTTTATTGACCTTATTATAGATGGACTCTATCTGATCATCCCTGAGTTGTCTGGTCTTATTGATATCATTGGTATTTGCCATTTGGGATACTGTGTTATTTATCTCCTCTGCCATGCTGCTTTTTAGGTAGTTCGCAATATTCTTTTGGTTGGCTCGGACCATCTCTTGTTCTGTAATTGTTATTGTGTTGTTGTTGAATTCAAAAGGGTACGCTGTATGAGGTATCATCTGTGCTGATGACAGTGCGGCAGCATCGATAGTTTTGTTGAAACTATCATAATATGTGCCGAATTTAGTTGTGTTCGAGGAGTTGATATGTGTCGTGAGGGTTGTGTCGTTAATTGTATCCATCAAGTAGCTTTTTGATGGTCTGTTATTTGTTGGCAGTGTCACCCTTGAACTTTGTTTTACTGCATCTATTGGCGGCTTGATGCCGACCGAGATAGAGCTTTTGAGCGGATATCCCTCAACTGGCTCCCATGTGGTATGAAGTTGGTAGTTATATCGTCCGCCTATTCTTTTGTCAAGGTAGTTGGTGATGGCGATAGTTGTTTGTTCTTTGTGAGGGTCGGCGATTGGTTCGATCGCTTGTGTGGTGCCGCTATCATTGAATGATAAAGTGAGGATAAGATCTTCTGCTATTATTTCTGCAAATGTGCGGTGATTGTGTTGTTTATTAAATGGTTTGGCAGATGATCCATTTATCAGTTTATCTATCGGGCTAATCGTTCCGTTGATGCCTGGATGTTCTACCTCATAATCAAATGTATCAATTTTGGAATTTAGAAGTGAACTTAATATGTGTGCTGTAAAGTCCTGTTTTGTGGTATATTCTGCTGAATCGTACTGTCTTTCTGCCATGATGGATGGCATTAGTATTACGGTTGCAATGGATATCAGCGTAAGGAAGAATGTCGCATCCATTGTGGTCGAGAACGCACGCTGGTCATGTATTATGTTCTTTTTTGGCATGTTCTCACCATTGATGTCCCCATGTTCGAACGGTCACTGTTCCTGTTATGTGCTGAGCAGGAGTTGTTTCGATGATGATAGGTATTGATGCTGCAATGAGATTACCTGTTTCTGGATATTCTTCTTTTTTTATTTCCCAGTGGTATTTTCCGTCATCTGTTCTAATATCTACGGAAAAATGGTTATTCGATGTAAATTTGCCAAAAAAGCGTTTATGCATCTCTGCATCTGTGATCGGTTCTGCAATAAGGTCTAATTCTTTGGCAGATATTATGTCAGGTCGACTTCCTCTAAGTTCCTCCCATGAGGCAACACTTTCAGCTATTCGAGATGCTTCTTCATAGTTCTCGATGGAACTGCTTTGCTCATCATATGTTAGATAGGCTTTTGACATGACTGCGGCAAAGATCACAAATCCAATGACTACTAATGCGGTTGCAATGATATCGTTATGAGGTTCGAGTATTGCACGCTCGTCACTGATAAACAAGCACAAGTTCAATTTTATTAACCTCTGTATTGTTTTTTATATAAATTGGAGTTTTTTCAATATGTACTCTCTTTCCTGTATTTAATATTAATTCTTCTCTTCCTTTGATGGAGAGTATTTCCAGAACAGTTGCAGCGTTTGTATCGATGGTGTGATCTTCGGTTCCGTCATTGCCATTGAAGTTGGTTGCAAGTATGTTTCTCAGGTCTTCTTCTTTCAATGGAATTGTTTTGAATGTCAGGGGTTTGACCGAGTAGAAGATAATTCCGTTGCGGTTTTTTTCCAGTCGCACATATTCGCCTGTAACTATGGCTCTGGCTATGTTCTTGTCATTGAATGTGTATGTTGCGTTCTTCCTTATGTTGTCCAATGAACTGCTTCCAATGTCATCGATGGCATTTTTAAGTCCGAATGCTTCTGCATCCAGTTGGTCCTGGGCTTGTAAGTCATTGAAATCTGTTGAAAGCTGGTAGAATGCACTAAATATCACTATGCTTGCGATCATGAGGGCTGCTTTCGATAATGTTAGGTCTATCCAAGCGTTTTGATCTTTGTGGATGCGGGGGAGCTTGCTGTTGGTCATGTTTCTGATATTTTTACAAATATTTTGCCGGTCATGTTATCTTTTTGGTTTTCAAGCTTTAGGCTGTGGGGGCCTGAATTTATGGTGTATGGTCCGTCCATGGCAAAATTTGAGAAAAGGGCTTTGGATTTGTATGTTTTATAACGGCTTCTGGTCTGGATGTAGTAATTGTTGGCGTTGGATGGCCAGGGTGTGTTGTCGGGTAATGTTCCCATGTGCATGGTCACGTCATCCGGGATCTCTATGTCTATATATATTGTGGATCCTTCGCCACGGAAATATATCTGTTCTGAGTTAGATATGAGTTTACCGATCTCTATTAGTGCTATATCTTCATTCGCTTTTTCCTTCAGGTCGGCTATTGCGGTGATGGCAAGCCCCATTATCAGCAGGATCAGTATGGCTGTTATCGTAAAACGAAGGGGCAGGGAATCGTCTGCCCTCTCGTCCTTTGTGAATGTTCTTTTTTTGGGTTGCATTCTGTTTTTAACTGTTCTTTATTAGTTCGATGGCCTCATCCAGTGTTAGTTGTGACTGGTCTCCTGTTTCCATGTTCTTCACAGTTAGTTTTCCTGACTCTATCTCTTTCTTTCCGACTATGACTGCGTAATCTGCTTCAATGTTGTTGGCATGGGACAGTTGTGTTTTGAAGTTGCGCTGCATGATGTCCAGGTAGACAGTCAGTTCTTTCCGCATGCTTGTTGCGACCTTTATGGCATCGGTGCGTGTTTCATCGGTAGCTATTATTACTACGCTCTTCTGCTTATCGGGTATTATTTCGCACACTTCCATTATGCGGTCGAACCCAAGTCCGAATCCTGTGGATGGGACATCTCCGCCGCCGAATAGTGAGATCAACTGATATGACCCACCGCCACATACCTGATTTTGTGCACCAAGCCCTTCTGCATATATCTCGAAGACCATTCCGGTGTAGTAGTCAAGGCCTCTTGCTATGCCAAGGTTGATGGAATAATCGATATCGTATGCGTCGAGGAATATCAGGAGCTGTTCGAATTTGTCTATTTCTTCTATGTCCCCTACTATTTCCCTTGCTTTTGCTATTGCATCTGTGCCTGTGACGCAGATAAGCTCCAGTAGGTTTCTTCTAAGCTCTACTGGGGTGTTTATTTCTTCAAAGTAGTCCTCAAGTCCGGTATCATCCTTTTTGTCTACGAGGCGCATTATCCTGCTTTGTTGTTCGGGTTCGAGCTCTTTGAGTATGTGGCGGATTATTCCCAGGTGGCCTACGTGAAGGTCTCCTTTGATGCCTGTTGCGTTGAGCATGGTTGTTGCAAGGGCAATTATCTCGGCATCTGCGTCAGGGCGGTTGCTGCCGATAACTTCTACGCCGAATTGCCAGAATTCTCGAAACCTTCCTTTTTGTGGTCTTTCGTAACGGAAACAGTTCTCGAAATAGAATAGTTTTTGTGGTTTTGGTGTTGCCTGCATTTCGTTGACATACATTCTCATGACCGGTGCGGTAAGTTCAGGGCGCAGTGCCATGTTCCTGTCACCTTTGTCGCTGAAATTATAGAGTTCTCCGATAACACCTTCACCGGATTTGAGGGTGAAGAGTTCCAGATTCTCAAAGGTGGGGGTGATCACTTCTTTGTAGTCCCATTTGTTGACCACTTGTCTCATTATGTTCTCGACATTTCTCCTGCGAGCGGTCTCTTCTGGTAGGAAGTCCCTTGTTCCCCTTGGTTTGCTAACTTTCATTTTGATCGAATCCTAATGATATGGTAATTGTGTGATGTGGGTGGTACTACTTTTTCGTTAGTGTATATGTATGTAGGACCAATGATGTTTGCGTCTATAGTAACTGAATGATGTATTTTATATTTTCGATTATCATTTCTATATTTGAGGTCGATCGTTTAGGGGCTCCTCTATAAATATATATCTTGTGTTATGTGCAAATATGTGTGCATATATAAACCCATGTCACA
>JAIORJ010000071.1 GCA_021108185.1 Methanococcoides sp.
ACGATAAAATCGGGGAATTTTCGCACTGTACATGCTTTCCAAATACTATGATATGATAAACAAATGTGATGATACACATGTGCATAACAAGTTCATGTACTGGTAACCTACAGTAAAGGGTTGCTTACAGCAGATAGTTGCTGAGTCCCGATCGGCGGAGGATTTAGCTTGTACATTTGATTAATCGGGATGCACCACAAAACGTCATTGGTTGATGGTATTTTAAATCGAAATCATGACTATGAGATGCGATCTGTGGAAAATGAGCAACATCCATAATCTATAACAAGGATGAAGTAGGGAATCATTCGGATAATGTAAAATGGTCAATGCATATTGGTTTTGAAAACCGATGCACGATATGGAACAATATCCAGGATACGTATATCCAAGTATACTATATGCTGTCATACATATATATACTTTTGGTGGAATAAAAATAAGTTCCTGTAAAATGTATATCCGATGCCGATTCCAAATAATGAAATACGTCACCGATCATGATTTTAACAAGGATAAATCAAAAAACCCAATACGATAATTATATTTAATCCATATATATACGTTACGTTAATCAAAAATACCCCTAATTTACGTAAAACGTGTAAAAAATGACGAATTAAAACCGATAAAAGTAGGCAGATCTATATCGATATTAACCCAGTAAAACGGGGAGATATTTGACACGTTTATGTCAGAAATATAATCACAACATCTCAAATAATATAAACATGACAATGCGATACCATATTGATGATCAAAATCAAATATGTACAATATTCACTAAATTTACGTAACTAAATAAATTTACAATTAATATTAATTATTTTAAAACGTGGATGTGGGGAATATAGTTAATATTTGGTAATATGTAGCACATCTTGAGCGATCCCGTGAGTAACATCACTTTGTAAATTATCGGACAACGCTACATCACCACATTTGTCAGAGTATAGCATCAAAACTATGCATCGTTTGTATAACATCATCTCAAAATACATAGATATGTTGTAGATCATTGCGACACATTGAAAATGTCATGTTTTCTGCGATACAAGTGTAATACAGTTCATTAAGTTTTTTTGATATGTTATACCGTTTTATACTTTTCAAAATATGTCAACATGTTGTCACATTTAGCCCTGAACTTTTACCGTATTATAACTGTCTAAAAAGTTGTGCAATATTGTGCAATATTGTACAATATTATACCGCACTTTATAAAAAGTTGCACAACATTGTGCAAACTGGTGATTACTATAATGTTGAGACATGTTTTCAGGAAAATAGGGGTTAAAAAAGCATCCAATAATACGGAATATTACACTATCAATCTACCAACTGATGTTGATTTTAAGCCACGCGATAATGTTGAGATCATACCTGCGACATATGATGGACGTAATGCTGTGATCATTGCAGAAGTAGCCACGCAACCGTGCGGCATTGTGTCAAAACCACACACTACCACCATAGAAAATGTACAAAATAGACATGTCGGATGCAGTTTGGTCACGCGACACACACCTGCTACCGATACTGAAAGATGCGCCGATCGGGGGTCGAACCCGAGTTTAGGGCTGTCTTCAGCCACCCCAGAAGAGGGAATAGGCTTGGAAGGCCCCAGTCATAGCCACTAGACCATCAGCGCACTTACAATCCTTAACTGGTATTTTTAGCATATAAACATTTCGGCTAAAGCCACCATCAGAAAAGAAGTATTGTACTGAATGCAATACATAATAAAACATCACCCTTGTGTCGATGTGACAGAGCAGATATTAAAGAGAATACGTGCTACGGAGTTCCTTTATGTTGTCACGCAACGCCGCTGCCCTTTCAAATTCCAGATTTTTGGCAGCCAGGTGCATCTCCGCTTCAAGTTCGATGACCATATCAGCGATCTCGATGTCAGAAAGATCTTCTGCAACCTCAAGAACTTCAGATACGACCTCACCATATTCTGTTTCAACAAGTTCTCTTTGGAGAGCTTTATGGATGGTCTGCGGAACTATGCCATGTTTCTCATTATATGCAAGCTGGATCTGTCGCCTTCTGTTAGTTTCTCTCAGAGCAGCCTCCATGGAACCGGTAACTTTGCCAGCATAAAGGATCACATATCCATCCGCATTCCTTGAAGCTCGCCCCATTGTCTGTATAAGCGACCTTTCCGAACGCAGGAAACCCTCTTTATCGGCATCAAGGATAGCTACAAAGGCCACTTCAGGTATATCCAGGCCCTCTCTTAACAAATTGATACCCACCAGAACATCGAACACACCCTTTCGAAGATCACGGATTATCTCTGCCCTCTCGAGAGTATCGATATCAGAATGCATATAACGCACCCTAATACCCATTTCCAGAAGATACTCGGTCAGGTCCTCAGACATTCTTTTGGTAAGCGTTGTGACAAGGGTGCGATAGCCTTTCTCAGTGACCTTATTAACTTCACCGATAAGATCATCGACCTGATTCTCCACCGGGCGAATGAACACCACAGGGTCAACAAGACCTGTCGGCCTGATTATCTGCTCCACGACAGCACTGCTGATCCCGAGTTCATAATCCGCAGGTGTAGCTGACACATAGATGGCCTGGTTTATCTTATGATGGAACTCGTTGTAGGTCAACGGCCTATTATCGTAAGCAGAAGGAAGACGGAAACCATAATTGATGAGTGCCTCCTTTCTGGCACGATCCCCATTATGCATTCCCCGGATCTGAGGAATGGTCACATGGGACTCATCGATAACAAGCAAAAAATCATCAGGGAAGAATTCGAGCAGAGATGAAGGAGGATCACCCGGCTTGCGTCCGTCAAAGTGTCGGGAATAATTTTCAATACCGCTGCAATATCCAAGCTCGCGGATCATCTCCAGATCGAACTTTGCACGCTGCATAAGTCTCTGTGCCTCAAGAATACGGTTCTCAGACTCCAGTTTCGCAACCTGCTCCTCAAGTTCGTTTTCAATTGAACCAAGTGCTTTGACCATTTCCTCCTGCGGCATCACGAAATGTTTAGCAGGATAGATGACAATGCTGTTGTCCTCTTTAACCTCGTCGATTGTCTTTCCAGTCACTGGATCAAAGGAAGAGATCCTATCGATCTCATCACCGAACAGTTCTATACGAACGCCATGGATATCCTGTGCAGGAAAAACCTCAATAGTATCGCCTTTGGATCGGAAAGACCCTTTGGCAGGTTCAATGTCGTTACGCTCATAGTGTATATTGATGAGTGAGGTAAAAAGCTCACTTCTACCCACCTCATCACCCGGGCGGAGAATAACAGACATTCGCCTCCACTCATCAGGAGAACCGATGTTATAGATGCTTGAAACACTGGAGACGACGATAACATCCTTGCGTTCAATGAGGGATTTTGTGGCCGACAGACGCAGACGATCGATCTCTTCGTTCACAGAAGAATCTTTTTCGATGTACGTATCTGTGGTGGGAAGATAAGCTTCCGGCTGGTAGTAATCATAATAACTTACAAAATATTCCACTGCATTATCAGGAAAAAATTCACGAAACTCAGAGAAAAGCTGTGCAGCAAGTGTTTTATTATGTGCGATCACAAGAGTCGGTTTCTGCACGTTCTGTATCACATTCGCGACCGTGAATGTCTTTCCGGAACCTGTAACACCCAACAATACCTGATGTTTCAGACCCTTGTTCAGCCCTTCGGTTAGCTTTCTGATAGCTTCCGGCTGGTCACCTTTAGGTTCATAGTCAGATACAAGATCAAAACCACTCATCACTCTGTGAATATGTATGTGAATAGGTATAAACGTATGCGTGTGTCACTGTTACAGAGTTCACAGAATAACAGTAAGTGAATACACCATCCCAAGAAAACAACAATTATCAGATTGATAAACAGTATAATTATAAGAATGATAACAAAAAAGCAGAAGATAAAACATTACCAGATGATCTTTATCAGGATCACACCCTCTGTGTCTGCCAGGCAGGATAACCTTGTGCAATAGGCTGACCTACAGCTTCCACACGATCACCAATGTAGAGATATTCGCGCTGAGTACGGTTCCCACGGCGTTCAAGAAGGTTCTTTCGATACATACGGGAAAGATATGTGGATACTGTGCTCAATTTGATCTCACCGTAGATACTTTCGTAATGCTCCTGTATCTTTTGTGAAGTTGACCATTCGCGGGAATGCTCATATTTCAGGAACATTTCAAGTCTTTCGCTGATCGTCAGAGAAGTGTCCATTATTCTGTCACGGAGTGATACGTTCGGGACGACCTTGTTGTTAACTTGTGGAACGTGTTTTTCTGTGACAGTAGGCTGAGCAACATTTGGCATACCCATATTGGGATGTGACATAGCCTGTTGTTGCTGTTGTTGTGGTGGAATATAATTAACGGACTGATTCACAACAGGATTAACAGATGTATTCACATTTTGCTGGTTCACAGGAACGTAGTACTGCGGGTAGTGAACCTGTGTTGCTGGCATCTGCATACCAGGATACATCGGTGGTACAGGTGATGTTACCGGCATAACAGACACAGGATAAAATTGATTTTGTACAGCATGTTGTGGTTGTAACACTACAGGTTGTGAATTTTGTTGTGAAAAAAGTTGTTGAGCATTCTGCTCGGAATGCAGATAGGCTGATGAAGATCCAGTCGAGCGAGGTTGAGTTCCATCTAAAGTATCAATAAACTTGATCACTCGTTCTTTTACATTGTCACCAGCAAATTCAATGCTGGTGGATTCTTTTCCTTCGTCATCGAGTATTTCGATCCGAATCTTCATCTTATGCGCTCCTGCTAGCGTATCCATCCATCCCCTCAGATCGGTGGATTCACAAACCATTCATCCCCTCAGATTATGGTTTAGTTTTTGTGTGAATGCAGTCAGATTCAATCGCATTGTGGTGATTATATGCAATTGATACATGCTGCAATATAATAGTAGTGTGTGATTATATATAAATATATCCTTGAATTCGTGTTATTATGTGTTTTATGATGAATTAAAGGGTTTTAAAGCATTATTTTTAGAAAAAAACATATAATTACAGATTAAAATTGAAACAACTCATTATTATAACCACAATATAGAGAAAAATAATTGTGCATATGAAACAAATAAGATTGAAAGGCAGAAAACGCTTGTAAACTTGAGATAAATCATTATAATGATGAGTATAATGGAATGATTGGAAAATAATGATAAACTGCCATTAAAAAATATGAAGGCCACCACAGATATAAATGAAACAAAAAAGGCGTGCCCAACAAGGATAAGAGAATCATTAGAAGAGGAGACATTTTCTAACACGCAGTTGTTTTATATTACATGATGTTATAAGAAGGCAACATGACCGAAGTAAGTGAAGGATCAACAGCAGGAAATAAGTCCACTGAGATGGATTCTAATGGTGGTGACCACAATACTGATGAGATGCAGGAAATGGACATCAAAGAAGTGATCAGTGAGAACGAGGTCCTGAAGGTCCAGAACGAAACAATGAAAGCAAAGCTTCTTGAAAGCAGTATGATGGTGAACAAATGCATGTCAGAGATGGATCAGCTTAAGGACCAGCTTGACCACTTGACGACACCACCACTGTTCATTGCCAGTGTCATGGAAGTAGAAGATGGCATGGCACTCCTGCGCCAGCATGGCAATAATCAGGAAGTTATGACGATGATGCCACCTGAATTGGAAGGAACCCTCGAACCGGGCATGCGCGTAAGCATCAATGCCGCGTTCGCGATCATCGACATCATCAGCAGGGCAGCCGATGTTCGTGCGCAGATGATGGAACTTATCGATTCACCTGGAATAGATTATGATATGATAGGCGGTCTTGATGAGGTGCTCAAAGAAGTCATTGAGTCAGTTGAGCTGCCACTTACAGAGCCAGAGCTGTTTGAGAACCTCGGTATTGAACCACCAAGTGGTGTTCTTATGTATGGCAGCCCTGGAACAGGAAAGACACTTATTGCAAAAGCAGTTGCATCAAGAGCACATGCGACATTCATTCGCATGTCAGGCTCAGATCTTGTACAGAAGTTCATTGGAGAGGGCGCAAGGCTTGTGAAGGATGTTTTCCAGCTTGCCAGAGAAAAGTCCCCATCCATACTGTTCATTGATGAGATAGATGCAGTCGGTGGAATGAGAACCCACGATGGAACGACCGGTTCTGCGGAAGTTAACCGTACGATGCTCCAGCTTTTGGCTGAGATGGATGGTTTCGACCCCAGTGGCAATGTGAAGATCATAGCTGCGACCAACAGGATAGACCTGCTTGACCCAGCTCTTTTGCGCCCGGGAAGGTTTGACCGTATAATCGAGATACCCATACCCGATGAAAAGGCAAGAGAGGAAATATTGAAGATCCATACAAGGAAGATGAATCTTGAGAAAGATATCGACCTCGCTAAGATCGCAAATATGACCGATGGCCTTAGTGGTGCAGACCTTAATGTAATAGTTAAAGAGGCAGGCATGTTCGTGCTTAGAAGAAGAGGCGACATGATCACCATGAAAGACTTCCTCGATGCTTTCGAGAAAGTAGTTTCCGAAGAAGAGGTCAACACCCCGGTAGGAATGTTCGCATAATGCGAACTTCCAATTATCTTTTTCGACGAAAGTTATAAATAGAATTGGTTGCTTTTAGGGGATGTTAAAAGCAGCAAACCCGTGTGCTCCGATAGTGTAGCACGGCCAATCATACAGGACTCTCACTCCTGCGACTGGGGTTCGAATCCCCATCGGAGCACCATTAACTCTTTTTTATAATTCTACTAAGTTTGTAGTAATACATATGGGTTTTTGATATTAAAATTGCCTGCGAGTTTATAGCTCACGCGTTTTTAAAATGGTTGTTGATGCCAATACTATGCAATTAGTGCTTGCAGAAGATGACACATTTAGTTAAAAAAGAAAGAAGAATAAACCCTTTGCTTCAATTTGCGAAATACCAGAGAAGCCCTAGTGCGATACCGATCAGTACCCACATTTTAAAGCTGCAGCAACTGCCAGAGGTACAGCAACTTCCACTTGCGCAGGACTTAACACCCTCATGAGAATCTGAACCGTGTATTTCATCATTATTTAAAGTATTTTCATTTTTATCCATAATTGTTCACTCCCATTTTTCACTCTTAAAAAACATCATAAGGTTACAAATGCAATTCATTAAAATACATACAGTAGCAAAACACATTTCATATAAGCTATTTCACTTTTGGTAAGAGATGAGACCATTTCAATATATGTATAGCGGCAACGATTTAAAAAAAGTTGCAAATATATAAACAGATACTAGGAAATTAATGCAAATAAAGAAAAATACTCAACAAATTATCCAAACAAATTAGCTTTGAAAAAATTAGCAGTTAATCGTAATTCTCTTAAGCAATATACCCAATTTATTATAGGGGTTATTATGCCGATCAAACGATATGGAGTCTTAAAAGGAAAAGCCATAGACAGCAAGAATGGAATGGGAAAAAATCCACATTTTCAGGTACTGCTAATAGATGATGATTATAAACATAGAATTGCTATAAATGTAAAATCAAAAGTGAAGCCTTCTGAACTATTTTATTATGTGGATGAAGATTTCAGCCACCAAATGTTAAATGAACTGGAATCACTGCCATTGGGCTTCTATGAATTAGAATCAAAGCCCGGAGGAACGGCAATGGACTATATCAGAGGGAATCACTTTGATACATCCAAAATGAAGCTTTTGCCACATGATATCCCAGGCCCGGACAATGATCTGAACGAACTTATACACAAATACATCTCCAGAGCAATAGCCATGGAAAACAGTGAGGTTTACGCCTTTGGTGCTAAATGGGGACCTGAAGAAAATAAAAGGGACAGATATTTTGGATTCAAACCTGGAAATGGAATCCATGACATCCATATGAACCAAGGGAACAGTGATAAGTGGAAAGATGATGACGGCACATGGCAGGATGGAGGATTGCTCATACATCTTCCTGACGAAAACAAATGGGTCGGTGTTTTTCTGGCATTCCAGTCACAATGCTTCCACACAGATGACACCACAGGACATGCAATCCCAGACAAATGCGGTAAAGCTACAGAAGAGGAGGAATGCGTGAAGATCGTTGCAGCACTCGTAAATCCACAAGGTCACGACCCAGGGCACGAAGCTATCATCCTCCTGAACCCAACACCAGATCCAATAGATCTAGAAGGATGGGCGATCGCTGACAAAAACAAGAAGAAATCATATCTGCAAAAAACTATCAAAGCAGGGGACACACTGACAATTACCTTATCGGGTAAAGATGCACAGTTATCCAACAAAGGCGGGATCATCACTCTGCTCAACAAAGACGGTCTGAAAGTAGATGGAGTAAGCTATACGAAAGAAGATGTTAGATCAAGATGGATGGTTGTCTTTTAAAGCAGCCATTTGTTTTTTCTTTTTAAACTCAAAATCCATCAATAACTTTTAAAACAATTAAAATATTCGATTTTGGATTTACGATCTTGACAACAACCATCAGATCAGACCAAGTTTTGGGAGGAGGGGGAATTATGCGGTCGATATAAATTTAGATAATGAGAAAAGTTATTCGCCACTGATTACTTTCCGATACTCCATTTCACAAGCATACAAGCAAGCAGCAAATCTCTTCTCCTCACCAAGATCATCAACCGTCTGGTTCAACCTAAGCTTTGAACATTCTTCATAAACCTTACAGACATCACAACAATTCTGACCCATACGACACCACCATAAGTTCAAAAATAATTCCAAGTATCAACATTAAGATCAGATAAAGGAATTCAAGAGAACAAAAACAAAGTCATCAAGCATTCCCAAATATATCCCCTAAAAAGATAATAAAAGGGAAAAAAGTGAACTTTAGAAGCTTGACAAGAAGCCGACCTTACTGAATACGAACACAGCGACAGAACCCACGGCAACTTCCTGAAGATTGAAAGGAATAGATCCACCAGGGTTTGTGAGTATATAAAGGATTAATGTTGCAATTCCTGCAAAGGCGAAAGCACCAATGATAACATCTTCCATTTCTACCATTTTTTCACGCTCTATATGAAGTTGAGTATTCAATTTAAGCTACGAGAATAACTATTATTGTATATACACCAAATTCGATTCGTTTTTAAGTTATAATGTGATTTTCCTAAATGGAGATGTCACATATAAACTTTATGGCTTGAAAAATTATAAATGCCTTTATAGGAAAAAATAGAGACTTCGCATAGAGATATTTAACCTCACATGAGAAATACAACCCCTCGCAGTTGTAACTACAAAAAAAGAGATGAGGCAGAACATTAATTGAAAATATAAGAAGACACGGGCTAAGATAACTTATGCTATATCAGACATTCACGATTGTCGCCCTTGTCCCCCCCACAGAATTAGATAACACAGAATCAACAATATTCCCAAGCTCTTCATCCATAAATGGTTTAAGCAAAAAACCCTGAGGATTGGCAAGTTCTGCCATCTCCCTCATTTCACGGGAAGAATCGGCAGTAATGAAAACGATAGGAGTATTTGACATTTCCCGTATTTTCATTGCGGTCTCCACCCCATTGATACCGCCCTTTAACCGTATATCCATGAGTACTAGATCAGGTCGGATCTCCTCGACCATTGCAATAGCTTCAACTCCCCGTGAAGCCAGGCCGGACACGCAATATCCCATTTTTGCCAGCTTCAATTTTATCATCATACCGACGATAAGCTCATCCTCAACTACCACTATTCGTGCACCCTTCATAATACCGCTCCCAAACAAACATTCCAGCCCAGGATCATGCCCATATTACCCCAATAACAAAGAATATCAAGTAAGATCAAAACGAATTCCATCAACCTTTACAGACATATTCACATTATTTATCATAAGACCTGTAAGAGACTTGATCACATCAAGAGAATCACGATCATTCTCAGGAATCATGCACTCCGAAGATGATGCTGCAAAAAGCATTCCCATAAAACGACCCTCATGATGGATAGGAATTATCGCAGTACCATGAAGACCTTCATTATTAAGGCACGAACCTGAAATAAAAGGGTAGATCTCCGAATAATGCTTGTACATAGGAAAACCATTCTCCGCAAAATTGAACTGAATAGAATTATGATCGAAATAGGAGATACAACTCAAAAACTCATCCGAGAGACCTTTATGCCTTACGAGGACAAGTCCGCCAGTAACATCATCCAGCATATAAAGAGCACCGGCATTAATAGCATCCAATTGAGTTGTCAATTTAAGAAGAGCATCCATTGACTCCTCAAGATTACCAGACCAATTCAGATCAGTCCCCATTTCCCTTTGAATGAACATGAAATCAGTTATCTTCTTTTCATCGCTAATATCAACGATACTACCTTCCAGACATTCCATCAAGCCGTGCTCATCATAAACGATCAGCATCTTTTCGCGAACCCATCTGACATCACCATTAGATGTAAAAATACGATATTCCTGTACAAATACCCCATCAGGATCAACAGGACCATCGGAATAAACAGACAATGCCTTCCTAACCATTTCCAGATCTGCAGGGTGAATAATATCTTCATAATTCAACCCTTTGAACATGAAATCATCTGCATCATAGCCAAACATTCCAACATTATCAGAAACGAACTCAATAGGCCACCCATACTCAGACTTCCAAACAAAGACCACTTCAAGGTCCTCATATGAAACATCAGATACCCCTTCGACCATAACCATAGAACCACTCATAATTTACACAACACTTATTAGATAATCAAAACTCAACAGATGAATAAAAAAGAAAAGTTCCCGGAAGGATCCGGGAACTTTAGACAAATAAAGGAGCTGTTTATACCATTACTTTTTCCTTGAAAGTTCTGGAATCAGACTTGCATTTATAGCAGCCATCTTGTCAGTATGTGCCTCGTGCTGTGAATAGAACCACAGTGGGACATACAGAGCAAGTACACAAATACCGACAATTGTTGAGAACCAGCTTCCTTCAACACTGTTAAGGTAGATCACACCGATCAGACAGAGAGGAAGGTTGAAGACACCAAACATCAATGCAACGTTCTTCCATCCAGTAGGTGCCTTGAATGGCCTGTCAAGACCAGCAAGGTCCGGCCTTGATTTTGCCTTTACGTATGCGAAAAGACTGATACCGTTAGCACAAACATATCCGATTGCTGATGCAGCAAGGATAGCTGATGGAGTACCCATTGAAATCAGTACAAGATTGAAGAGACCGATAACGACCATTGCGAGTACAGGAGTACCATGTGGGTTTGTCTTTGCAAATACTTTAGGAAGATTTCCTTCAGTTGCCATTGAGTGCATTGCCCTTGATGCACCAAGGTATGCAGTCTGGATGATCAATACCATTGCTGCAATGAGCATGACAATAGCAATTGTTGAACCGAAGTCACCGAGCGCTGCCTGTGCAAGCGGAAGCATTGGGTCAATTGGTGCAGCTGCAATACCATCGATTCCCAGTACACCAGTAATGGTCATCTGTACAAGGATGAAAGCTACCAGACAGATAGCACCACAGGAGAACAATGCCTTTGGCACATCGGTGCCAGGTTTCTTATATTCCGGACCATAGATAGCTGCAGTTTCCCATGCGCAAGCACTCCACTGAGCCATTGCAAAGATACCGAGCAAGATAAGGATATGATGGAGATCCCATGCCCAGTCAGTTGGCAACCATGTACTGGTGATATTAGTCATTACGAAGTCACCGGTCACATAAGGTGCCAATGTAATGATTGCCATTGGGATAAGTGAGAAAGCTGCGAGGATATAACCTACAACGGCACCACTTGAAAGTCCACGATAATTGATAAGTATTAATCCACCGAATATCACAACACCTGCTATCATTGAAAGCTGGTACTGACTAAAAGTTGCTGCAAGTGAGGGGAACAAACTGTGAAGATAAAAACCAATAAGAATTGCGAAGATAGCAAGTACAGGGTTCCATGCGAACCAGTAGCTCCATGCACTGAATCCACCGATCAATTTACCCTTGTCGTACTTTCCTTTGTGATCAGGTGACTTGAAAACATTCTGTGCAAATCCAGGCAGACCGGATGCATTAGGGAATGTAGTTGCGAGTTCACCATAAGCGAGGTTCTGCATAAATCCCTGGAATACAGAGAGACCCCATACAATAATAGCAGCGGACCATAAATAGCTGGCAAAATAGCCAATCGAAGGCAAAATTAATAAAGGTACACCGATAGCGATAGCCAATCCCTGCTTCCAATCGATCGATCGTTCGAGCTCACCGGTTTCACAGACGACCTTTGCACACTGTTCTGCGTGTTGCCAATCTATACCCGATTTCTTTTCCTCAGACATATTACATCACTCCTTTTCTAATAAATACTTCATACCAGATCAAAAAACTGAAAAGGTAAAAAGAAGACAGGGTAGAACCCCATCTACTTTTATTGAAATTATGCGATTGTGTTCCTGAAGGTGTCACAGCAGTTGATGTCGATGCCGAGGAGTTTCTCGATGTTCATCTTAGCTGCAATACCCTTTGCGCAACCTGGTACAGAGGTGATTACACCGATGTCGAGGTCTTCTCTGATCTCTCTCATGACGAACTCGTCGGAAAGGTCTGCATTTTCGACACCGAGCTTCTTTGCTACGAAGTCCTTTGCTTCTCCAATCCTCATGTTCTTTGCGAACTGCATCCTTGCAACAAGGTCACCAGCTGCTCTCATACCGGTCATACCGGAAGCCATGATGTGTGCGATTGGCATACCGAGTGGGTCGCCAACACCGATCTATATTCCATCTACGCCTGCGATCTCAACAATTGCCTTGCTTGCCCTTGTTACTGCATCTATTGGAGGGGTCTCAAGCATTGGGATACCGCCGACACCCATACCCATATCTGCATGACATGGAATAGAGGATGCTTCGACAGCTGCCTTTGTGAATGTTACTGAGCGACCCATGTTCCATGCGGAGGTCTTGCTGGTGTTTGTGTTGCATACAGGACCGAAGGTGTTAGCTCCTGCCTTCTCAGCAAGTAATACCTGCTCGTGTGGCCAGAGACCTGCAAGTCTTGTACCATCATACTCAAGGTCACCGTGCATACCGAGAACGAGTTCTCCTGCCATACCTGCGTTGATGTACATGCCAGGGAACTCTTTTCTGAGTGCCTCGATAGCATTAAGTGATGCGTACATGTCACCGTCACCAGCTGCACCGATGGTATCGAAGTTGACACCATCAGAGCCAACCTTCTGGAGCTTCTGCATGATCCAAACCATGTCACGGATTCCGTGGTCACCAGCTTTCTGTATAGATTCCTGAGCTTCAGAGATCTTGAAAGCTTTCATAAGGTCGCCTGGGTTCTCGAAAGGACCATCAGGAGTGTAGTACAGACCCATGTTTGGCATTGCACCGTAGAGCATAGGAATGACCATGTTCTGCTGGCAAACTTCCATTGTCTGCTGTTCCTGGGAGATAACTGGCTTGACTGGCTTGAAGCTGTAGTCGATGTGACCAAGTTCCATTGTGTCTGCGCCAAATGCACGCTCGTGGATCATTGAACCAACGAGTCTGCTTGCAGGAATACCTACACCACTGTTACCCTGGTCACCATCGATCCTGATAGCACCGATGTCGTGTGTTACCGGAACTTCCATTCCAGGCTCTACACCGACGATCCTGCCAGGAGCAGTGATGATGTCAAGCATATGATCCATTTCATCTTCGGAAAGTGTAGGGATGTCACCGAGGTCTGCTGCGTCAGCACAACCTGCTGCGATGTCAGCCAGTATGTCTTCCTTGGTCATGAAGATCTTCTGACCGTCACCCATTCTTAAGAAATATTCTGTTGCCATATTATACACCTCGAACGATCAGAGAAGTAATTCTTTTGCTTTTGCTACAGCTTCACTTGCATTTTCTGCATAGCAGTCTGCGCCACATTTCTTTGCCCATGCATCAGTTGCTGGTGCGCCACCGACCATGACCTTTACCTTGTCCCTGAGTCCGTTTTCTTTAAGAAGCTCAATGACTTCTTTCTGGCCCTGAAGGGTTGTTGTCATAAGTGCGGAAAGACCGACCATGTCAGCGTTGGTTTCCTTGATCTTGTCAATGAAGTTCTGTACAGGAACATCTCTGCCAATATCGTGGACTTCAAAGCCTGCTGCCTGAAGCATTGTTGATACGATTGCCTTACCGATGTCGTGAACGTCACCCTCGACGGTACCGTTTACAATAACACCGAGCTTAGAAGATGCGCCTCCGCTTGAACCAAGCTCGTCCTGGAGCATTTCAACACCAGCGGACATTGCATCTGCTGCCATCATAACGTGTGGAAGGAAGAGTTTTCCTCTCTCGAAGAGTACACCAACTTCATTCATACCTGCTGCGAGACCGTTGTCAATAAGTTCTACTGCTGGAGCCTTGCCCTTTGCCTTCTCTACTGCAGCGATTACATCATCTTTCTTGCAACTTACTACCGCATCGGATAGTGTTTTAAATAATTCTTCGTTTGCCGTGTTACAACCTCCTTTACATCCATGTGGAAAAAACCACATTGATGTGGCAGCAGGATATTACTCCGCACTACCATAGAATGAAAAAACAGTATATTATATAGCATAATTTGGCTTGTAAGTCCTACTGACATCGGAAATTGCAGATGGTATGAGAAATAGCTAGTGGTATCGGATATTCATAAGGCTTGAGAAATTCCAGAGGCATAAGAATTTCCAAAGGCTTTGGTATATAAGCTGACAAAATACATTTAATAGTTGTACGATTTTGAAAAATGTAATTCCTTAAAGACCTATCTATTATAGACAACCGAAAGAGTCATTACTATTGATACAGGATTTTATAGAAGATAACAGATGAGATCATCGCTTAGTGATACTATATGGCTTTCTGAAAAAAGAAAGAACCTTTTATTATTATTGGTTGAAGGTCCAAGGAGCATCGACCAGATCAAGACATCACTTAATGTCACTTCAAAGGCCATGATGCCACAGATCAAGATACTCAAAGAACAGGACATGATAGTCCAGAACGAACTTGATGATTATGAGCTATCCGATGTCGGTCGCATTATAGTAAAGAACATGTCCCCTCTGTTAAAGACACTTGGCGTTATTGAAGAGAACATGGAATACTGGGCAACCCGTGACCTTACATCCATCCCCGAATCCCTTTCATACCGCATAGGGGAACTCGGGCAATGTATGTTAATAGAACCTGATCTTAATCACATGTTCGACCTGCCAATAGAATTTACAGAGAACATAATACGTTCAAAGAATGTGAAAATGTTCATCTCATACTTCCATCCACTTTATCCCAGATTGTTCACAGACCTCCTTTCAAAAGAGATCGATTTTACACTTATATTTACAGAGTCAGTATTCAATCGTATGAGAACAGACTGTTCAAAAGAATTAGAGCTTCTAACAGGATCAGGAAGTGCTGACCTGTATGTTTGTGACGATTCCATTAAACTTACCACGATAACGGTAACTGAAAGATTTACATATCTCTGTTTCTTCAACAAAGAAGGAATGTATGATCACAGAAAGATCATGAGCTTTGATGAAAGTGCCAGTAAATGGGGAGAAGAGCTTTTCACTCACTATCAGAACCTTTCAAGAAGGATCACGGAGCTCTAAACGCAAGGGAGTGAAACAAATGGACTGGAAGAACACATCCCTTAAATCAAAGCTTATACTTTTCATCGTAGTCGGCGTTCTATTAGTATTGGTAACATCAACATCCGTAATTATTTCAACGGTCACATCACAGGAAGAGACCCTCGCTTATGAGCAATCTATCGAAAAAGCAAGGGGATTCGCCAACTATTTTGACAGCGATATGCGTAAGAATCATGCAATCGGCCAGACCATTGCCAATTCCATGAACGCTTATGATTCTGCGAACAGAGATGAAGTGAATGATATACTCAAGGAAGTAGCAGTACGCAACCCGAATCTTCTGGGAACATATGTATGCTATGAACCAAATGCCTTTGATGGCAATGACCAGCTTTTCATAAACGCAGAAGGTCATGATGAGACCGGACGCTTCATACCATACTGGAACAGGATAAATGGAGATCTGACAGTTGATCCATTATTGAACTATGAGGAATCAGATTATTACCAGTTACCAAAAATGACAAAGGTCGATCATATCATTGACCCCTATTTCTACGAAGGTGTGTTCATAGTAAGTTATGTTACGCCTATTTTCAAAGATGATGAGTTTGTCGGCATAGGCGGGGTCGATGTATCCCTTACATACCTTGATGAAGTTGTCAGTGAAGTGAAGATATTCGACACAGGATATGCATTCATGACTGGAAATACGGGCATCCTTATCTCGCAGCCTGAACAGAAGGACTGGATAGGCTACAGAACACTTTATGATTTCAATGTCCCTGAGATCACCGCCATGGCAGATGAGATCAAAGTAGGCAACTGTGGATTTATCGATACGATCGACCCTACAACAGGAAAGACCGTGGTAATGTTCTACGAACCTATCAAAACAGGGAATTTCTCTTTTGTTCTCGTAGTACCAAAGGATGAAATGCTTGCTGGCGTTACTGAATTGCGTAACAACCTCATTGTGATATCCACAATATCTATTATTTTCATGACAGGACTTGCAGCCATAATCGCCGGATTTGTCACAAGACCCATCAATGAGATAGTTGCTGATTTTAAGGACCTGTCAGATGCTGCTGTGGTCGGAGAACTCCATGCCAGAGCTGATACCGACGTAGACATCGATTTCAAGAACATACCATTAGGTTTGAATGAGATCCTTGATGCCTTTACACAACCTATGACAGAGACCATGAGGGTTACCAATGAACTGGCAAAGGGTGAACTCCAGACACGTGTGGCAACCGACCTGAAAGGAGAGTTCAAGAATATTGGAGATACACTCGATAGTTTCGCAACAAAGCTCAATGCCATTATCGATGAATCGAACGCCGTTCTGACTGCATTCCAGAATGAGGATTTCACCCGTAAGATCAAACTGAAGGGAGAAGGAGATTTCAGGATACTTACAGACGGCATCGAGAAGACAAGAGAATCCCTTTACAGTGCGACCACAGAGCGTAAGAAAGCAGAAGAAGAGCTTATCAGATATGCAAAGGAGCTTGAACGGTCCAACCAAATGAAAGAAGAGATGGAGAGGGTTGTTGAGAATAGTCCTGTAATCGTTTTCAAGTGGAGAGCGGAAAAGGGATGGCCTATTGATTTCGTATCAAAGAACATTTCACAGTTTGGATATTCACTTGAGGATTTCTCATCCGGTAAAGTAACTTATGCAGATATTGTTTACCCACAGGACCTCCCAAAAGTGGAGGAACAGCTACAGAAAAAATGCGATGAAGGGGCAAATGAGTTTACCATTGAATACCGGATACTTACCAAATATGGTAAAATACTCTGGGCTGATGAGAGGACCTTCATCCGCCGTGATGAAAAAGGAAATGTGGATTATCTACAAGGCATCATTGTAAATATCGATGAAAGAAAACGTGCGGAAGAGGCATTGTTGAAGGTCGAGGAAATTCGCAAGAAAGAGATACATCACCGCATCAAGAATAACCTGCAGGTTATATCGACACTATTATATCTGGAATCAGATAAGTTCAAGGATAAAAAGGTAAGGGATGCTTTCAAGAACAGTCAGGACAGGGTCAGGACAATGGCACTTGTCCATGAAAAGTTATATCAATCCGAGGATATGGAAAGTATCGATTTTGCAGATTATACAAAGAATCTTATTACATACCTTTCCCAGTCCTACGTAGTAGGTAACAGGAATATAGCCATCGATCTTGATGTCGCTGATGTTTTCCTTAACATGGATACTGCAGTTCCACTTGGAATTATTATCAATGAGCTTGTTTCAAACTCGCTTAAATATGCATTCGAGGACAAGGACGAGAACGAGAAAGGTACCATATCCGTAGAGATTGAACATATTGGAGATGATTTTATGCTAAAGGTCAGCGATAATGGCAGTGGCATACCGGAAGATATCGACTTCAGGGATACCGAATCGCTTGGATTACAACTTGTGACGAACCTTGTTGAGCAGATAGATGGGAACATTGAGCTTGAAAAGGACAATGGAACAAAGTTCATAATAAAATTTACGGAAGAAAAATACAATTGAAAGAGGGTAAATGATGAGCCAGACCAAGATACTGATAGTGGAAGACGAGAAGATCGTCGCATTAGGTATTAAGAAGATGCTTAAGAACCTTGGATACCTTGTCCCCAGTATCGCGTCCTCAGGAGAAGAGGCGATCAGTAAGGCAGAAATAACATTCCCAGACCTTATACTGATGGATATTATGTTAAAGGGTGACATGGACGGTGTAGAAGCTGCAGATCAGATACGAAAGCGCTTTGAGGTCCCAGTGGTTTTCCTTACTGCATATTCAGATGAGAAGATATTGGCGAGAGCTAAAAGAACAAAGCCTTACGGATATATTATCAAGCCTTTTGAAGAGAACAGTCTTCATACGACCATTGAGCTTGCACTTCGCAATTACAGAGAAGAGAAAGAGCTTGAAAGAGCTTAAAGTGTCCATGGCAAAAGCTGTTCAGCCTGGTTATTTAAAAGTAAAAACTAAAAAAAAAGCATCACATCAAAGGTGATGCCATTTATCAATATTATTTCTTGAACTCAGTGTAACCGCATTTGCCACAGGTAAGTCTGTCCTTGTGGTCTGCAAGATATACACCATCGCCACAGCGTGGGCAGAACTGCCTTAGCCTTTCAAGGGATTCGCCGTTTACTTTATAGTAGTCTTTGACAGCCATGTTTACTCACCTGCTTCTTCTACAACTTCTGCCTCAGGAAGTTCGTTCCTTTTGAGGACATATTCTTTCTCTACAACCTTCATGCGATCTGCATCTTCGTAGATCTTTGCATAGCCATTTGCTGCAGACATACCGTAGCTGTTCTCGAACTTCTGAAGGATGACAAGTTCAAGGGGTACGTTAAGCATTGCAGCCAGTTTGCCCCTGACATCGATCCTTGAAGGTGTGGAACCCTCGAATGTTGCATCGAACATCAATTCACGCCTGTTGAGAAGCGCATTATTTTTGTCTTCAGTAATATTAATATCCATATAATTTCCTCCGCACGTTGTATAACTGTTCTTTATGATCCTGTTTTTCAAGAATCTTATCAAATATATCCTTAAGTTCTGCTTTTATGGATTCTGTAACCCTTACAAGCATTACACCCTTATCCGGTTGACCATAAAGGACTACCGAATTCAAAGGTGCCATTAGTATCGCAGGCAAAGCTGCAAGATCTTCTTCGCCTTGTACGAAAATTCGAACATTTTTATCAGACAATATCGCATCGCTTATCACACCGATCAGATCCTCGGTTATTACCCCGGGGGGATTATCTACTGTTATCTCAGCGAATCCCTTATGTTTTGTTCCATAAACGACCTGTGATGAAGCTGGCGCCCTTTTTGTCCTATCATCCACGATCAGAATATCTGGAATGATGTTTGATTCGAGCAAGTGAAAAGTAGTAACATCGCCCACAGATATAAGTATTGTGGGATTATCGAGGTCATCTACAAGACTTCTGACAGCATCACTGCCAGTACCTGTATACAAGACCCCGAAAGGTTTCCTTAAAAGAGGCCGAAGGCTTTCTGGTAAGGAAATATGTAAACCCAACTTACCGCACCTTCAAAGCGTATTTATCGGCAAGTTCAACGCCGATCATTTCTGCTATTATGGAACGTTGAGGATCAACGATAATGACAAGTCCGCTCCAGTCATCACTCAAATTACTTGAAGCGCAAACAGGACATGTCTGACCTGAAACGATCCTGTGACATTCACGGCATACCTGATCTACCATTTAGAAACACCCCGGTTTATTCATCCTTTTTAGATTCATCGGACTTAGGCTTGCGTGCATCTTCAAGCCATTCGAACCTGCCCAGTGCATGCTGACGCATTGTCAGACCGATCTTACTGTCCCTTGGTTCTCTCTCATTGGTGCTCACAGCAACGATACGGGCACGCACTTTGTCACCTTCTGAAAGAGTACGGTTTCCGACCTTGCTAATAAGCCTACCATTCTTACCATCGTAGGACATGAAATCATCAGTGATCTGGCTAACGTGTAAAAGACCATCCATAGCACCAATGCTGACAAAAGCACCGAATTCTACGGTCTCTACTACCAGACCTTCCATGACCTCCTGAAGTATTGGGACGAATACAATAGCTTCAAAGATCACATCGTAATAGACAGCGCCGTCTCCTACAAGGATATGCCCTTCACCTATCTCTTCAATATCAGTGACAGCGACAATGGAGCCCAGCGCCTTATCGACCCTGCCCTCAAGCTTCTCCTTTAACGCATCCTTTACGCTAACCCCTACATCTTCGCCCAACAGACGGGGAGCTACACGGATCGTGTCCTTAAGTTTCATCCTTTTATACATATCTCGATCTCCAATATGCCCTGCATTAATTTAAACTGCTACTAAAATTATAATATGATGGTCACATTATATCCAAACGGTTCTTCTGGCGCAAACGCACAACGCTAACATCCGCATCATTAAGACGCTTTGCCAGACCAACATCATTGGTCAGCACCGCTGCATCCATATCAAGAGCAAGCTGGAGGATGACATCGTCCGCAATTCCTGCCCCTTCAACGAGAGTACATCTATCTGATAACGAAAGTCCAACCTTTGCTGCAGTTCGGCTCTCGCCCCTGTACTTCTTGACCAGGGACTTGAGCTCGTTGACGACCGCCTGGGGCACAACGAACTCATCGTACCCGAGGCGCCCCAGTTCACCAAAGATGTCTACTTTGAACTGAACCGGTATCATGAAACCGTTCGTATCGATTATAACCTTCAATCTTTGATTACTCCAACACCAATAAGTCGCCAGCGTGAACCAATACGTCTGCTGATAGCTACCATGGAGCCGACCTCAGCACATACCGGGCGCTTTAACTTTGCCTCTGCGACATCCTCACGTGCACTAGTAACGATACCCACAGTAGTTGCAGTACCGACATTGAGCATAAGAGGTTCACTGGTCTTGATCTTACCAATGGATTCCTCATCGGACACACCCACTACACGTTCAAGTAACTTCAGTTCAAGAGTGAACAAGTCACGTGTTGGCGGCAATGTACCAGGTACACCTGCAACCTGTCCCGTAAGGGAATCACTCTTTGTGATACTTGGGTCCAGACCGGTACCCAATGCAAGCAATCCACCAGGAGTTGCCTCATCGACCTTTTCCTTCCCTGCAATTACAAGATTGATGTTGGTGAAGATAGGCTCCCACCTAACAGCGTTCTCGCTCTCGACCTTACGTCCTGGACGTATCTCAATATCATCACCTGCTTTTAGTGTACCTGCTGTAAGGGTTCCACCAATAACGCCACCTGAGATATTATCAATAGGTGTTCCAGGTTTGTTGATATCGAAAGACCTTGCAATAAGCAAGTGTGCCGGCTTGTCAAGTTTCTGCACCGGAGTTGGGATCATTTCGTTCATCGCGCCGATGAGAACATCGATATTGATGTTCTGCTGTGCGGAGATCGGGACAACTGGTGCATTCTCTGCAACCGTTCCTTTAACGAATTCCTTGATCTGATGATAATGTTCAATGACCTTTTCCTTTGGAACAAGGTCGATCTTGTTCTGCACGATCACGATATTCTTGATACCGATGATGTTCAGAGCCATCAGATGTTCCTTTGTCTGTGGCTGAGGACATTCCTCATTCGCAGCAATGACAAGAATAGCTCCATCCATGATAGCAGCTCCAGAGAGCATTGTTGCCATCAAGGTCTCGTGACCAGGAGAATCTACAAATGACACGGTACGAACCTCTTCCGTTTTTGTCCCACAGTGCTCACAGGTCTTAGCAACACTAAGGCCCTGAGGCTCCGGGCAGGTAGGACACTTCCGGAAAGTAGTATCTGCATACCCTAATCTAATAGATATACCACGCTTCATTTCTTCACTGTGCGTATCTGTCCATACACCGGACAGCGCGCTTACAAGCGTAGTTTTTCCATGATCGACATGACCCACCATACCAATATTAACACAAGGCTGACTCAATTTTTGATTTCCCTCCCTATCGGGCTAAAATAAAAGTGTGATGTAATATAGATTATCTAAATTAAATGTAACTGCTTTAAAGTTTGTGATACCATGTCATTTCTAATATATAAGTGATTTCAACAATAATAATATCATACTATACTTATTAGTGATGTTATACCAGATATAAAACTTCAAAGCATACATAAAAAGAACACTTAAAAAATAAAGGCGATAAGATCACTTATCGCCAACTTTCTTTGAAGACCTGCTCCGATAGACAAAATATCCCGCAACTGCAAGCACTATTACCACACCTGCACCAATGATCACCAACATATTGGAACCATCACCATTTGCAGATGCCGGCAGGACATCGGTCTTGATCTTCACTGTATCAGAGATCTGGTCACGCCCATCGATATCCTCATACTTGACCTCACTGTTCAAAGCGTAAGCCTTTGGAACTGCAAGGTCATCGACCTTGAGCTTGAAAACTGCAACTGTACTCTCACCGGATCCAAGTGTACCTAAAAATGCCTGATCATCAGTAGTACTGAACGGATCAGCTGCACTTATCCTCACAGTAGCATCCTTAGCTGGAAGATCACCTACATTCTCATAAGTAACATAGATCATACTTTCCGAATCAGGATAGAGTTCACCGGTGACATTTGTCACCTCGAACCTTGCCTCATCCTTCACATATATGTCAAAGGTCGTGTTCTGTGTGCCCATATCATACCAGAGTCCAACCTCCATATTTGTAATACCAAGGTCAGTTTCATTGTCACCATTTATCTGGACATTCTTCTGGTACCCATAATAGAGATCAATGCGCATGGGGTAGCCGCCTGCCTCTGTATCATCTGAGATCTCGATGTTAAAGCTGACAGGCGACTCGGTCTTCTGTCCTGATACGAGAGTACCTGCTTCCTGAGGACCGGACTTTACTTTTACAGCAGTATCAAGAGGGGTCAGAACAGCAACAATACCGATTGCAGTTGTGCGTTGTGCCTCATATGACATTTCAGTGCTCTGCAACTTCTGTTCCAGCTTAGTAAGATAGAAGTCATCTTCCTCCGATCTGAAACCTGTGATAAGACCCTTGTTCATAAGATCAAGTTTCAGTGTGACAGTATCACCGCGTTCAAACTCATTGTCGCCAAGGAGAGTCGCTGTCACATCGGGACCACCAAATACTGTATAGTAGTTCTCATCAAAATTGAAGAACTCAGGTAGTTCCGCATTAGCTGCCGTGAGCCCACCATTCGATGGCAGTATAGACGCTGCATGTACCGGTGCTATAAAAAGCAACAATACAGCAAGTGAAGCCATAATTGGCAAAGCGTATCTGGAATCTGTCATTTTAAACATAATTAGTCCTCTTCATAGTATTAATTCGATAATTTTTCAGTTTAAGTATTAGTTTTTATCATTCTTTTTCCGCATAGTATTGTAACCCATGTAGATAACCAACAATAGAATTCCTGCAAATGCCACAAAGGTAATACTTATGCCAGCCTCTCTGGACCTTATAGGGAGCTCAACGATGATATTGTCCGAAAACTCTATCTCATCGTCATCATTGCGGTATTTTACCTCACTGTCGATACCATAGATCTTCCCTACAGCGGATATTTCAGAAGCAACATTGAATGAGACGGTCTTGTCCTCACCTGGAGCAACATCCCCAAGACCCACGACCGATCTGCTAGAACTCAAAGGTTTCATCGTAACGATGCGTGCATATGCATCATGTGCTTCGACCTCACCGACATTCGTATAGGTCACATTGATAGTACCAGATTGTCCTGACGTAAGTTCCCCTTCG
>JAIORJ010000118.1 GCA_021108185.1 Methanococcoides sp.
TCTTGCCAAGTTTCTTGCAAAGCAGTGATGTTGACACAACAGAAATGAAAAAAACGATTCCCACGAGCAAACCTATCAGAGTGCCACTCATATCGATGTATGATGCCAGCAGCATACAGGATATGAACAATGCTGTCAGGCAGACAGGACAGGGAAGCGAGATAACAAGGAATGTGCGATGGGAAACATCACACCCGCAATTCCATTGTTTCTGGGTATAGATGCCTGCCCCGATCAGTAACAACGCAACCAAGACGTGGAGAGACATACCCATGCTCGCAATAACATCAAGGTTCGACTGATCCACATATCCTATCAGGCTGCCCAGAACAATGGACAAAATAAGATAACTGGAAGCCAATAGAAGAATGCTTTTCAGACTACGGTTCGAGAAACCACAACCAATCCCGGTTTTTACACCAAAGAGCAAAATAGCCATTAGGATGCCTACGACTGTGAGAATTACCATGTTCATTTAGTACCACCCATTGGGCATGGTGAACTAAACGTTGAAATGTATTCATTTATGATCACATATACCACTTTTTTGCTTATAGTTAAGACACGTACCATTTGACCTGTACATATTAAGGCAGCGTAAGTTATCTTAAATTGAAACAAGTAAAATTGTCATAGTATATAACACCGCGTTTTAGGATAATGCATGTAAGTCAAATGGATAATATAAATGGAGAAAATACAAAGAGATATCCCGACATGCCATGGAAATGTAAAAAGATAACGAGAATCGAAGCAAACCGTGCAATTGTAAAAGAGAGATCAAAGATCAGGAACTCAAAGTAGTGCTGCCAAACATTACATATCAAAAAGGATCATTCAAAAAATGGCTTTAGGTCATTTATGCCCAATGAAACATTGAACTCTTTCAACCTGAAGAACTTCTTTGCCCTCATATCATCATCCTCAAGTCGAAGATCACTCTCAACAAAACCAGCTTTTTCAAGACGTTTTAAGTGAAGATAGAGAAACTGACGCGAAAAACCCAGTTCTTTGGCAAGCTCATAGACATACCATTCACGCTCAGAAAGCATACACAATAGCTTAAGGCGCCAATACACTCCTGACACAAATGGAACTCACAGGCGAGGGAGATGTCTACATGCCAGGTGCAACTTATTACTTTGGAGTTGCTTCTGAAAAGGGATTAATCGATAATTTCAGCAGGGTAGCATAGCATGTACCTGTGATGATTTCTTTGATGTTGCTATGTGTCCCTCAGTCAGCATCTTTAAATATAACGATAGATAGATTGAACAATTAGACTTTTGAAAGTCATTTTAGAATTACAAAACACTCCTACGTAAGTAGTCCTCGATTTTATAGAGAGGAAGTACTTGGCAAGGATCATCCGGATGTTGCAACGATCCTGAGCAACTTTGCTGCACTATTCATTTATATACGAATTGCATTTTTTATTGCACATTAATTGCATAAAAAACAAGATGATATTGCTTGTAATGTTTGTAGTTTAGACTATTACATAACGGCACTGTTTGCGGTAAGAAGTGCCATGAAGAAAAAAGGAATAATTGATTAATGTAGGAAAGTATAGGAATAACGTAAATATTGCCTCATTAAATATCTACAATATTAAGCAGATCATAATTATGGTTGATTCAAATGGATAAAATAATAGCAGACTTTGAAATTGATGTAAGGGGACAGTGCTGTCCGTACCCACTTATACGAACAAAACAGACAATGGATGATCTGGAATCAAATGAGGTACTGCTGGTCATAGCAAATGATGCCATAACCCCTCAAAACATCGCAACGTGGACAAAAAAGACAGGGAATGTGCTGCTTGCTGTTGAAGAAAAGGAAGGCATATTCAACATATACGTCCGTAAAGCGTGATACAACCATTCCCTATATCGTTTTATCCAATACTACAGACCCCGCCCCCATCCTGATAATTCTCATCCTCAATTGATGTTATCGATGGATCCTGACCACATACAGGACATGAAGGATTCTTACGGATCTTGATCTCATCGAATGACATGTTAAAGGCATCATAGAATATCAGCCGACCTACCAAAAGCTCACCGGATCCCAGCAAATATTTGATAACCTCGGTAGCCTGAATTACCCCGATGATACCTGGAAGTACTCCAATCACTCCGGCTTCCTGACAGCTTGGGACCATTCCCGCAGGTGGCGCATGCTCAAAAAGACACCTGTAACAGGGTCCTTCATCTGGAAGAATTGTCGTGACCTGCCCTTCGAAACGGAAAATACTACCGTGAGAAAGAGGCTTTTTTGCAAGCACACAGGCATCGTTTACGAGATAGCGGGTCGCAAAATTGTCGGAACCGTCCACCACGATATCGTAATCATTTATGATATCAAGGATATTATCAGGACTGATCCTTTTCTGATAAGTGATAACGTTCACATCAGGATTTAAATTTTCAACGAATTTTCTCGCAGATTCAACTTTTGGGATATCAATGTTGCCACCATGTATGACCTGCCTTTGAAGGTTACTAAGGTCCACAACATCATCATCAACGATCCCAATGGTCCCAACCCCGGCAGCAGCCAGATATTGTATAATAGGAGAGCCAAGGCCTCCTGCACCTATACAGAGCACTTTGGAGGAAAGTAGTTTATGTTGTCCCTTTCCGCCAACTTCTTGCAGTATGATATGTCTTGAATACCGCCTTATCTGTTCTTCAGTAAATTCACCTAACATTTTTGCCTCCCTGAAAATAATGATCGTAATTCGTGTCAGTATTTTCAAAAAAATGTAATGTCCTGATAAATAGGTATAGAAAGCGGCAATTTTACACAATTATACCCCGGACATCTCATAAACCGACTCATAAGACATCATATCGAAATGAAGGCAAATATTGCCTAATAACTAATGGTAATAATATAACATAGTTTTATGTTGAATAGTTAATAATCATACATTATTAGGAGATAAATAAAATGAGCAAAGTAATTGGTTTAAAATGCAGAGAATGTGGTGCCGAATATCCCAGCGGGATACAGAACACCTGCTACGAATGTTTCGGACCGCTTGAGGTACATTACGATTGGGATGAAATCCAGAATACAGTAAGTAAAGAGAAGATCGCAAGAGGGCCTCCATCCATATGGAGATATGCAGACCTGCTTCCTTTGGATGGCACGAATTATGTCGATCTCGGTGCAGGTTATAATAAATTGCACCATGCAAAGAACCTTGGGAAAGAACTGGGACTTAAGGAATTATACATCCTTGATGATTCTGTCAATCCTACAAATTCTTTCAAGGACAGATTAACATCGGTAGCCGTGAGCAAGGCTCTCGAACTCGGTGCCACCGCAATTGGATGTGCATCCACAGGAAATCTCGCATCAGCTGTGGGAGCCCATGCTGCAAAGGCAGGGATTCCGGCATACGTTTTCATACCTGCTTCGATCGAGCTTGGAAAAATAACCCAGATGCTCACATATGATCCAAACGTCATAGCGGTTGACGGAACCTATGATGACGCAAATCGTCTTGCAAGTGAGGTCGCAGACCAGAATCCCGATTGGGCATTTGTTAACATAAACATCAGGCCGTACTATACGGAAGGTTCCAGAACACTTGCTTTTGAAACTGCCGAACAACTCGGATGGAATGCCCCCGACCACATCGTTGCACCCCTTGGAAGCGGAGCACTGCTATGTGCACTTACAAGAGGTTACAGCGAACTCGAAAATATCGGTCTTATCGATTCCGGCAAGAATGTCAGAATTTCAGGATCACAACCCACCGGTTGTTCTCCAATATCAACCGCAGTCCAGAACGATGCCGAGGTAATTCCAATAAGGGAACTCGACACCATAGCCCACAGTCTTGCCATCGGAAATCCTGCTGATGGATATTACGCAAAGCAGGCGATCCAGAATTCAAATGGTTATGCTGCATCTGTAACGAACGAGGAGATACTTGATGCCATACTTCTGCTTGCAAGAACTGAAGGAATCTTCACAGAACCAGCCGGCGGGACAACGGTTGCAGGTCTTAAGAGCCTGGTCGAAAGCGGCCATATTGACCCCGAAGAAAGAACAGTTGTATATGTAACAGGTAATGGTCTAAAAGCACAGGAAACTATCGCAGGAGCACTTGATAGCCCTGAATCAATAAGGCCTACATATTCTGAATTCACGAAGAAGTTAAGCAACATAACGAAAAAGCAAGCACCAACACATCAAGAGGTGAACTAAAATGGTATCTATAAGATTTTCATCAGCATTGAACAACCTAACAAAAACAAGGTCAACAAACATCGATCTGGGTGATACTACAATAAAGACCCTTTTTGATAGACTTACTGCTGAGTATGGCGAAGAGTTTGAAAAGCGCCTGCTTCAGGACGGACAGGTACGAAGGTTCGTCAATGTCTATGTCAACGGGGAAGATATAAGGCATCTTTCAGGCCTTGACACCGAAATAACCGATGCAGACGAAATTTCAATATTACCGGCAGTAAGCGGAGGATGATCTTAAAAAGAACAGGGAAGAGCAGGTTTTGGAAAGAGGATACATTCGGTAACCTGCAATTCCTTAAAAGTGGTGGCTATATGAAGAAACTTAGAATAGGACACCTTTCGACCATGTATCATACCTCATTCATACTGATGGGCATGGATTGGCTTGAAAAAGCAGGTATAGAAACTGAATGGAAACTCTTCGGAGGAGGGCCTGCAATTGTCCGTGCATTCGAGGACCACGAGCTGGATATCGGATACATCGGACTTCCCCCTGCAATGATAGGAATCGATCACGGCTTACAGATCAAATGCATCGCTGGTGGACATGTTGAAGGAACAGTGATGATCGCCAAACCCGAATTTCTGCCACTCGACGAATGCAGAAATGACCGGACACTTTTTTTGAATCAATTTAAAGGAAATACAATAGCCTGCCCCCCGGCTGGTTCCATCCATGATGTAATTATAAGGAACTATGTCAAAGAAGCAGGTCTTGAGAATGATATTGATGTTCTCAACTACGAGTGGGCTGACATGATCCCCGAAGCCATAGCAGACGGGGAGATAAAGGTTGCAGTAGGAACCCCATCATTGGCCATCGTGGCAAAAAGATACTGTGATACAAACATAGTGATCCCGCCTGAAAGACTGTGGCCCCATAATCCAAGTTACGGGATAGTCGCAACCTGTGACATGATCGAGAACTTGCCGGAGACCCTTTTAAAGTTTATAGGGTTACATGAGAAGGCCAGTGTATTCATTCGCAAGGACACTGAAGAGGCATCAAAGTTGGTTGCTGAGACCATCGAGATCATTGATGCGGATTTTGTAAATGATATGTATAAAGTGTCACCAAAATACTCTGCAGGCATATCAGAAGATTATATTGGATCGACCATGAGATTTGTAGATGTGTTGAACGAACTCGGATATATCTCAAAGAAGCTCGAGCAAAAGGACATTTTCGACCTTCGTTTTGTTGAAGAATTAAGACTTTGAATTTTTTAAAAAAAAGATGAAAAAACGGCTCTGTAGAAATCCCCTATATTCGGCCACAAAACCAATTTGAAACGATTATTGAATGTGTTGCATGATGTCGGAATATAATTCGAATTCCAGCCTATAGATGTTGAATAAGATAGGTCTTTTACAGAACCGAAAATTGACAAACGTAATTCCTCAATTATCTGTCCCAAAACGTCTCAAAGACTCAAATACCAGGTCGTAAGCATATTTTTCATTTTCGTTCAATTTATCCCAATTTGCAGCATGTGGTATAATTACTGACCCATATTCATCATTTCCACTTTTGGAACGAACAATAAGGCCTTCTTTGTTTGCATATTGCCATTCCAGAATATCTCTTAAAGGGGGATAGTTTTTATTGCTGTTAATAGTGGATTTTATCGCTCTTGAGAAGAAACGGGTCGAACTTCCGCCCATCAAAACAATCAATTCCGGTTTCATTGTGTTGACAAAACGATCCAAGTACCTATTGACACATCTTAGATCAGGAGCCTTGTCTCTGCCCTTACTTCTACCATCAGTATGCACAAAGGGATAACAGTTAGCAGTGTGCACCCAAAAAACTACTTGTTTCCACTGTTCAAGTGCTTCATTCAAACTTTGATCAGGATATACTTTTGGAAGCAGAAAATCAGTTAGAAAGGAATTATTCAAGGAACTTAGCTCATTATCAACCCAAGCCTGCTTAGAAGGTGCCTGGGAAATAAACAAAACTGGTTGGTTTCTCCAATTATCGATCAATGGTTTACCATTCTTCAATTCTTCCACAGAGATGGTTCTTCTTTTTCCATTTGTGCGTGTATTCAATGGAAATGTGTATTTACTGCTGTAGCATGCAAGATTGCAATTTCTAACTTCTTCAATAATCTCTGACACTTTCTCGTCTTTGTCAGAAGTGTTAGTATTCTTGATCATATAGGCACCTTTGGTGGAAGTAAAACTAAATCAACTCAATAAATTAGATAGCTATAGAAATATTTATACATTATTAATTTGTTGGCCCTGTAAGAATAATCCTCTCTAAATTCGACTAATCCACTACAGTATTAATAATAAGAAATCCGTGTCTGTTTGCACCCAAACAAAAAGAGAATGATTGTGTTTTGTAAAACCAGTATTTCAATTGATGTTACTAAGTTCATATAACTGGATACAAGATATCCGGTAAACCCATTCATGATGCAAAGCATGCGGAGACATTGCTATTGCAATACCATCGCAATAGAAGGTCGAGTTATTATGTCATGGACTACAGAAAAAAGAAAGTAAAATCTACTCCTGCAATAACCCATTCAGCAGTGTAGCAACAGGAAATATGCCTATAATAGAGAGGCAATAACTCCGCACCCATCTATCGAATGCAGAGTTATCCCATCTCAATAAATTCAACTGCTCAAATGATCAGAGCACAAAACCACAGACACACCTGATTTTGTAACGATCTTGCACAGATCATCAATTGTATCGGAATATTGCTCACTGTCAACCGAGATTCCCTTGCAAAGGGTTTCAAGCAGCAGATCATCATCCACGTAGATACAATGCGTACCCTGCATGGAAAGGCGGTCATAATTGGCCTGTGCTTCATCCCTTTTGCCTCCCGGATACCTTATAACCTTCGCCTTTACAGCTTTGCATGCTTTGTCAGGAGATACCTGATTGTATTTCGAGATCATGCCGGCAGCAGCCGTCTGATTGGTGTGGGGATCAATTACAATAAATGAACCTGTGATCTTGTTCTCAGAATAAATGTCGGCAAATATCGGGGTCTTTAACTCACATTTAAGCTCAAGAACTCCGAAGGTTTCATACTGATGTCTTCAGGATCAAACTCGTGAAGTACTTCTGAGAAATTCCCTTTCACCGTGCTGGTAGTATGTTTGATCAAATAATCTTTCCCGATCTCCATGGGAGCGCTATCCATCCATACTACATTCGCCTCCAGGCTTCCGGCAATTACAGGAATGTCATCAACCTTCGCGATCATATCACCGCGGCTTATGTCAATGTCATCTTCAAGGCAAAGGGTTACTGCCATAGGAGCAAAAGCATAATCTAGGTCCCCGTCATACGTGACGATCCTTGAAATTTCACTCGTTTTTCCCGAAGGAAGAACTCTTACCTTATCCCCTTTGTGTATAACGCCTGAAGCTATTGTGCCACAATAACCCCTGAAATCATCGCCCCCCCAGTTAACATACTGGACAGGGAACCGGAAATCGGTCAGGTTGCGACCACCGGATACATTTACATTCTCCAGGTAATCAAGCAGTGTCGATCCCTGGAACCAGGGCATATTGGCGCTTCGCTCGATGACATTGTCACCTTTGAGGGCACTTATGGGCATATAATAAATTGATTCACCTGATAACTTATCAGAAAAAGCATTATATTCGCTTACAATATTTTCAAACACTTCTTCTGAATAATCAACAAGGTCCATTTTATTGACTGCAACTACAAAGTTCCGAATACCAAGAAGGGATGAGATAAACGAGTGCCGTTTTGTCTGTGTTACAACTCCGTTCCTGGCATCAATAAGGATCAGGGCAAGTGATGCATTTGATGCACCTGTAGCCATATTTCTTGTATATTGCTCATGCCCGGGGGTATCGGTAATGATAAAGCGCCTTTTTGGAGTCGAAAAGAACCTGTATGCGACATCAATTGTAATTCCCTGCTCCCTTTCTGATTTAAGGCCATCAGTTACCAGGGAATAATCAATATCCTGGCTCCTATGGGTTTTCGAGAATGTCTTAATTAGATCCAGTTGATCCTCGAATATTGATTTTGAATCGTGTAATAATCTCCCAATAAGGGTTGATTTACCATCATCCACACTTCCTGCAGTGGCAAACCTCAATAGATCAATATTCTGATTTCGTTCAACTAAAGATTCAGAACCCTTCAAAAGTATCCCTCCTTCTTCTTTTGCTCCATGGAGCTATCCTGGTCTTGATCGATTATTCTTGTAATACGCTCGGAATGGCGGGAAACCATCATCTCCTCAATGATCTTTGGTAAAGTATCTGCCTCTGATCGTACTGCACCCGTACAGTAATGGCACCCCAGTGTCCTGAAGCGGCACATGACTTCCTTGACCTCTTCCTCGTGTTCATCCGTATAAACCGGAATTAGCTGGCCATGCTTCTCAACAACCGGCCTTTTCTTTGCGAAGTAAAGAGGAACGATCTCAATTTTTTCATGATAAATATATGTCCAGATATCAAGTTCGGTCCAGTTTGAGAGCGGAAATACCCTAATGGATTCTCCGGGATCTATCTTTGAATTAAAGAGGTTCCACAGCTCAGGCTTCTGGTCCTTCGGATTCCACTGGCCATGCTTGTCGCGGAATGAATAAATTCTTTCCTTTGCCCTTGATTTCTCTTCATCCCTCCGGGCACCTCCAAACGCTGCATCATAGCCGCCTTCCTTTAATGCGTCAAGGAGTGCTTTCGTCTTAAGCTCGGCACAACATTTGACCGTCCCCACCGAAAGGGGATTTATCCCCTTCTTAATAGCTTCCTCGTTTCTGTGTACCTTCAGGTCAAGATTGTGTTTCTTTGTATAGTAATCCCTGAAGGCGTACATTTCAGGAAACTTGTATCCGGTGTCAACATGTAATAAAGGGAAAGGTACTTTTTTCGGGTAAAAGGCCTTGATCGCAAGATGGGCCATCACAGATGAGTCCTTGCCTACCGAATACAACATCACTGGATTTTCAAATTCTGCAGCGACTTCTCTGATAATGCCTATGCTTTCCGCTTCAAGTGCCTTTAAATTTGAAAGCCGATAAGATTCTTCCGTAATGGTCATATTTGATCCTCCACTAATTTATTTCCTGAATGAAGTCCACATTCTTTCTTGGTTGCTTCTTCCCACCACCAGCGTCCTTCACGTTCATGCTGACCTGGTAGAACCGGCCTGGTACATGGTTCACAGCCAATACTGACATATCCCTTCTCATGGAGTTCATTGTACGGGACATTGTTTTCCCTTATGTGATCCCAGACCTGTTTGGAGGTCCAGTTTGCCAGAGGATTGAACTTCACAAGTGCACCATCACCGAACGCTGAATCAACTTCTATCACAGGGATAGATGCACGTGTGTTAGGGCTCTGGTCTTTACGCTGACCTGTGATCCATGCCATTCTCTTGCTAAGGGAACGCCTTAATGGATCCACCTTTCTGGCACCACAACATTCTTTGTGCCCATCCTCATAGAACGAGAACATACCTTTATTGAGAACCAATTCTTCGGTCTTTTCCCTGTTTGCAAAGAAGATCTCCAGTGGGATGTTGTATTTGTCCCGGACCACATCGAAGAACTTGTAAGTTTCAGGATGCAGACGGCCTGTATCAAGGCAGAAAACACTTACATCTGCTTTGATCTTGGATGCCATATCAATAAGGACAACATCCTCAGCACCACTGAATGCAATAGAGATACCCTGGTCAAACCTCTTCAAAGCATATTCAAGAATTTCCTGGGGCGAACTGTCTTTGTAGCCTTCAGCTAACTTTTCTATTTCTTTTATTAATTCCGGATTTGGTTCTGGCATAGTTCCATTTCCCGATCATTTTGATCAAATGTTTGTTAATATTATGATTATCGAAGCTCAAACGAAATAAGTTCCAGATAACAGCTGTACACTGTTGATCTGGAAGACTCAATTCATTCCAGCACAAAGGCCTTGAAATCTTCAAAACCCACACGCAGGATAGTATCTCCGAAACGCTCTCCTGAATTTGCTTCTTTTTTGAAGAACTCCACTGATCTCTCGATTATCCCGAACAGGCCATTCTCATCTACCAGTTCGGTCAGTTTGACAGCAAGTCTTGGCTGTTTTCCAACCTTGCCACCAACGTAGATCGTGTACCCTTCCCTTGATCTGATCCATGCATCAGTAGGACATATCAAGAGACACTGTCCACAAAGGATACATTTGTCCCTGTCATAATACAGAGCTTCATCCTCGACCTTGATCGCATCTACAGGACATCCTGTTTGACAGAGACCACAATAGGTACAATCATCCTCTACCCATTTTGGCTCAAGCCCACCCATTACACCAAGGTCGTTCTCCTGTGCCTTCATACATGATGCAGGACAGCCTGTAACTGCGAATTTGAATTTGCCGGGAAGTTCCATGGCAAAGTACTTCTCATCGATCTTCTTTGCAATGTCCTGTGCATCGATCAGCCCACGTGGACAGATGAGATTGCCCTGGCAGGCAACCACTCCACGAACTCTCGGACCACAGGTACCCTGATGGACATCTCTTTCCTGAAGCTCATCAAGAAGATCCTCGGTGTCATCAAAGGGAACATATGAGATCTCAAGCCCCTGACGTGAAGTTATGTGAACCTCACCCTTGCCATACTTCTCAGAAGCATCTGCAAGTGCACGAAGCTGATCAGAAGTTAGCTGACCCCCCACAACACGAAGTCGCATTGAGAAAAGGTCTTCTTTTTGCTTCTGGCGAAGAAAACCGCCTCGTTTGAGTCTGTCATAGTTAATCGTCTTTTCACCCATGTATTATCACCCTAACTTCCGCAGATTGAGATATATATGTATATAAAAAGGCAAAAGTTGCACTCTTATTAGTGGTAATTTTAGCCCCATTACCCACTGCTATATAATAAATTCACTTTCATTTGCTATATAGTTACTTCGAGTGTGAGATGGAAAATCAACATATATAAATAAATTGAAGTGACAATATTGAAAGGAGCTACTAATAAATGATCATAGCACTGGCTGCAATAGCATCTGCGATCTTCATGGGGATCAACATTGGCGGTAACAATGCAGCAGCAGCTATGGGAGCAGCTTATGGTGCAAGAGCCCGTACTAAAAGACAGGCAGTAATATTAATAGCTGTTTTTTCCCTGCTTGGTGCAATACTCAGCGGCGAGGATGTTATCAGGACGCTAGGTGAAGGAATAGTACCCGGCAACACGATAACACTTGTAGCAGCTATTATTGCAACCAGTGCAGCTGCGATCAGCCTTTTCATCGGGAACGTACTGAAGGTTCCTATATCTGCAAGCCAGTCAGCTGTAGGAGCGCTCGTCGGAATTGGCATATTCTACGGGATACTCGATGTTCAACTGTTATCAAAGATAGTTGGATGGTGGATAGCTACCCCGGTAATTGCATTTGTACTTGCTTACCTTTCCGGGAAATATATCCACCCCAGACTTGTTGTCTGGCTTGTCGAACATGAATCGGAAGCACAGATCAGAAGCACTATTAAGAAGCTACTGATAGTATCCGGCTGTTATGTTGCCTATTCGGCAGGTGCAAATAATGCGGCCAATGCAGTTGGACCTCTTGTAGGAGCAGGATTCATGGAGCCAGGAACAGGAGCTATCATCGGAGGGCTTACCCTTGGCATTGGCGCGATCTTGATAGGCGGTCGTATTCTCGAGACAGTCGGAACGGAGATCGCAGAGATCTGTACCATTCGTGCGATCTTCATTGAAGCTATCGCAGCAATTATTGTGCACAGTGCTTCTATTGCAGGCATACCTGTTGCACTGGGTCAGTTAGTGCCGGCAGCAGTTATGGGCATAGGCTGTGCTAACAAAGGCTTTGCCACAATGAACAATAAGACAATAAGACGTATTGTCGTGATGTGGGTTACTTCACCACTATTAGCAGGTCTGATAGCATATTCGTCTATCAGCCTTGTTTCCTTATAAAAAAGAAGAGAAAAATAGATGCAAATTCCAGATATATGTCCCATAATATTAGTGAGATGTTCATCTGGGATTTTCTTTTTTAAGTGAATCTTCCGCCTTGTTCATCAGTTCTTCATTATCGTCATAGATCTTCTGTACATTATCTATTGCACGGGTCAGGCGTTTTTTCAGTATTACAAGTTCCCTGTCGGAAAGATCGTATTCAGGAACATTATCTATCCATAGTTGCTGCACTTCGATAAGAGCATCAATAGCCGACTTTGTCCTGTTAATTGTTGTGGCATCCATAGAATATCTTATATATGCAAGATATTAATAAGGTAATGGGGGAGGCAATAATTGTCATGATGCCACTTGTTATTTATCTGGCAGACAATAAGCAATAGATGACATTAATAGAACTATATTATTCTGATATTTGCATGAACTGCCATTACGTCAGGAACCAGATAATAGAAGTTCTTCCTGAAGGTGTTATGTTCAAGGAAATTAACACAACAAGCTTAGAAGGTGCTGAGAGGGCAAAGCAACTCGGAATAGAGGAAGTACCTACTATCGCTATTAATGGAGAGATCATGCTTATCGGACGAGTGGAAAAGGACGAGATACGGACGGAACTTGAAGAGTTCCTGTGAATAAGAAGAATTGTATTTGACCAATAGAATCCAGGGGGAATTCCTAACTGAATCTTGATATTTATAAAAATTTGAACAGGGGTATTGAAAGCACATACATTAACCTGAACCCCATACAGAGGGGAGGAGTGCTTACCGCTGAAGCCAGAAAAGCAGCGCTTGAATTTGCAGATGGTTATTCAGTTTGCGACTTCTGTTTCGAATCCCGAGTCGATCTTGTCCAGAACCCGCCTGTAAGAAACCTTACAGCAGATATCGCAGAGTTCCTGAACATGGATGATGTTAGGTTCACAGCCGGATGCCGACATGCAAAATGGGCAGCCATGCACATGGTCACAGAACCCGGCGAGACTCTTGTACTGGATTCACTTGCACATTATACATCATATCTTGCAGCTGAGGCAAATCAGTTGAAAGTAGTTGAAGTGCCACATAGTGGATATCCGGAATTTACTATTGATCCTGAAGGATATGCGGAAAAGTTCGAGGAAGTTGAGCGTAATACAGGATCCCTTCCGGCAATGGCACTACTGACACATGTGGATTATCGATATGGTAATGTGGCAGATGCTGCAGCCGTGGGAAAGATCTGTAAGGAGTACGGAGTTCCGTTCCTGCTGAACACGGCTTATTCTTCAGGAATAATGCCCATTGATGGCAAAAAACTTGGTGTGGACTTCCTGTGTGCTTCAGGGCATAAGAGCTGGGCAGCATCTTCCCCAATGGGAATACTCGCAACCACTTTTGAGTGGAACCAGCAGGTATTCGATAAGTCAACCATCAGAGGTGACTGGAGTGGGCGTGGTTTCACTAAAAAAGAGGTCGCTCTGTTTGGATGTTCACCTGTCTTCGGAGTTCCGGTAATGACACTGATGGCATCGTTCCCGAGTGTTGTGGAGCGTGTGAAGCACTGGGATGAGCAGGTAGAGAATGCACGATACATTGCCACACAGCTCGAGCGTATCGAAGGGTTTCACCAGATGGGAGTAAAGCCTACAGAACATACACTTGTAGCATTCGAATCCCTGCCACTCTTTGAGGCTGCTGCCAAGACCAAGAAACGGGGTTATTTCCTGTACCACGAACTGAAGAAACGAAAGATAATCGGAATACAGCCGGGCATGAGCAAGAGTTTCAAATTAAATACATTCGGACTCAGCAGAGTGCAGATCGAATATGTCGCCAACGCTTTCATTGAGATCGCAAGGAAATATGAGATACCGGTGGAGGATGAAGCATGAAATACACAGAACTAACAAAACAGTTCCGGCAGTTCTTCGAGTTGCCCCTTACACCGGTTGCTGTTAAGTTCAACAGCGACAATGAGCCGAACATTCCCCATCCCATGCGTTATTGTGAGATCGTAAGGAAAGCTGCAGCGTTCGGTACATCTTATACCTGCTCGGCTGATGATATGTCCTGTGCAAGCGCAGAATTGGCACTTGGGTTCGTCGAACCTGCTTACGGGGATGTGTATCCAAGGGTCAAACCCGCCAATACAGAAAAGATGACCGTCGAACCCCTTGACAAATGCGAATATGAACCCGATGTGGTAGTGGTTGTCGGAACCGCCAGCAAACTCATGCGAGTGGCAGCAACGCTGTCCAAAGTGAAAGGAGACATGGTGAATGCCAGATTCAAAGGGGAATTCGCAGTCTGTGGGGAATGTACGACAATTCCTATAATGGAGAACAAGGTTAACCTTTCCCTTTTGTGTGCCGGAGCACGCATGTTCAGCGATTACAGGAACGATGAGATAGTATTCGGATTCCCCATGGAAGCCTTTGTTGAGCTCACAGAATCACTGAAGGAAGAGAGTATCACAAAAGCGCTTTGTGGCTGTCTCATGGACGACCTGCCAGCACGTTTGGTGGAGGCTATACTGGCACTCGGATTCACGAAGGGTACGGACCATTTCCTTGGACGCTTCGGAGATGAGATAGTAAGGCTATACATCCCAAAGGATGAAAGCGGAAAGAGCTCGTCGATAACCCTGCATGTTCCTGTCAAATTCAAAGATGCGGATAATGCAAAGGGTTCAAAGGATGTGGCATCCTGCCTGTTCGAAGAACCGATGAACTATCGCCTCCGGGACAACTGGGTTGATGTGATATTACTGATCGACCTTCACGAACCTATCAGACGTGCAGCCATGAAAACTGAGAAGTTCAATGCACTTGTCAACAACGGAATAGAAGTGATGCTGGACCGTGTTGCCAAATTCAAGCGCAAGACGACACAGTGAACCAATTTTAATTTTTTTTAGCAAAAGTAGTCCTCCATAGTGAGGAGAACTACTTTTGATCATTTTGAAAAAAGATGGTGAAAAAGAAAAGCTGTTTGACCTATCAGACTTTTTTAATATGGAGCTTCCATATGTTATTTTCTTCTTTGTCGATACCAAGAATGGTATGACCTTCGTTCTTCACACTTTTAGGAACATTTGATACTGCAGGTGCATAATCAAAGATAACTGTGAGAAGGTCACCATTTTCCAGTTCTTCTAACTGCAATTTGGTTTTTACGAAAGTAAAGGGACAAATCTCCCCCCTGAGATCTAATTCTATTGATTCTTCAGCCATATTTCTACCTTTTATATTAGTATTTGAACAAAAATAGCTATACCTGTAAAGATATAAGAGCTAAGATACAGGCAAATAAAGACGGATTTTCCATCCGTGCATCATGCAGGATCAACGAAATAAAGCGATTTGGCGTATTTTGCCGATATATTTATATAATAGAGAGACACACTCACAATTGTGACTTCACACTAGTGAACCGTCGCAACATCTCAAACCAGAGATATTAATAAAATTTACTATACAAAGGAGAAATTACAATGAGGGATCGATTTTGTTGAAAACTACAAGGATAGCGTACAGGTAAAGAGAAACATCGAAGGGCCAAACAATAAATATCTGAGGAAGGCGATCGAGGGACTACCCCCTTCTGCAAAACTTGTCTTCAAAGTACTGGAATACGGCGGTCTTCTGACACAAAAAGAGATTGCTGAACAAAGTTATCTTCCACCACGTACTATCAGATATGCTTTGGGTCGGTTGAAAGATGAGGATTTCCTACAAGAAAGGTTTTACTTCAAGGATGCAAGGCAAAGCCTGTATGGTTTGAAGAATACACCTGACATGTATGAAGAAACAAAGATCCCCGTAAACTCCGAGATCAATTCTGCCATATTGGGCATAAATTCGGAAAAGTATGAATTATCAGCTGTATAAATGTGGGATAGGTTTTCAATATCCCATTGAACATATAGCATAGGAAAGAAAGTTGCACTGGGAATATCTCGCAGAAGTCTGTGAAATAATTTCCAGTAAACTTTCTGCAAATTCTATTTTTACAATTAATTATCCAGGTTCATCAATGATCCTGACAGACATGCAATGGTATTAGGATCATATTAGTTACAAAGAAAAGCACAGATTCATCTGTGCAGAAAGGGTTGCTGACACTCAACAATTAGAACATCATCCCGAGAAATGATTCAATAGATACTAGCTACTAAAGTAATTGCATTCAAGCTCACATTGAAGATAGATCAAAAAAATAGGACATTAGCAATGATATTAAGATAATAAAAAAGATATACACCAGTCGGGAATCGAACCCGAGTTCGAGCGTTGGCAACGCCCGGTGATAACCGCTACACTACTGGTGTGAATTGATTCTGGTGCCCAGACCCGGATTCGAACCGGGGACAACTGCCTCTTCAGGGCAGCGCTCTCCCACTGAGCTACCTGGGCTGTGAGAGCATCCGATAATAGTCGTTTTAGTATTAAAACCTATCGAATGGTACGAAATATTTGTGGTGGGCCCGCGGAGATTCGAACTCCGGACCTCCGCCATGTCAAGGCGACGTCATAACCAGCTAGACCACGAGCCCATGTTGCTTATTTGTTGTCCAGTATATTTGGAACCTGAACAACGCTTCTGTTTCGTTTTTGATTCAAACCATGTTGCTTGAAGCAAACTCTTATAACAGAGTTAAGCTATAAAAACTTTGTCACTATAGCCTATTTTCAAACATATTTATGATCAATGCCCAAATAACTGAAGATCAGTAATTATCCGCATCAATAGACGTTATTGAAGGAGCATCCCCACAAACAGGACATTTCGGATTCTTACGCACAGTGATCTCATCAAACCTCATCCCCAAGGCATCGTAATAGATCATGCGTCCCACAAGCGGTGCCCCAAGGCGCACAAGGTGCTTGACGACTTCCGTAGCCTGCATGGTACCGACAACTCCCGGAAGAATACCCATGACACCGGCATCCCTTGCAGCATCTGTAGAGGGTGAACGTGCGAATATACAACGGTAACAAGGCCCCTCGTGTGGCAATATGGTCATCACCTGCCCTTCGAACATGAAAATACTTCCATGGAAAAGGGGCTTATTCTGCAACACACAAGCATCGTTCAACAAATAGCGTGTGGCAAAATTATCAGAACAATCGACCACAACATCATAGTCCTTAATGAGACCCTCCACATTATCAGGTCCAACACGCATCTCATATGTTAGTACATTGATACCCGGATCCAGCCTTTTGACATATTCCTTTGCAGAACTCACTTTTGGCTTGCCGAGATTTCCCGCATGGATGACCTGTCTTTGAAGATTGCTCATCTCCACAACATCATCGTCCACAATACCAAGTGTGCCAACCCCTGCAGCAGCAAGATACTGTATCACAGGTGAACCGAGTCCTCCTGACCCGACACACAGGACACGGGATGACAGAAGCCTCTTCTGCCCCTCCTCACCCATCTGCTTCATGATAATGTGCTTTGCATAGCGTTCTTTTTGATCTGGTGAAAGGCTCATATTCAGCATATACAATTAAGATAATATAAATAAGCAAGTGACTACGACCGTGTATTTGTCATGGTTTATAATTGTAATTAAAAACAGTTATATATAGGAACTTTGCTTAGAGATAGGACATGGATTCATTTAATGCAATAACGGCAGCCATATTCCTGCCGTTTATATTTGCCGGGTTGGTACCCGTCATGGAAAAGCTGTTAAAGCAACGTATCGGCTGGTTTGCAGTCGCTACAGCCCTTGCCTGTTTTATACTGATTGGGATGGCAGCACCAGGCGTCATCGAAGAAGGACACATCGTTCAGGGATCGATCCCCTGGATACCATCAGCAGGAGTGGACTTTACCATATACGCAGACGGACTTGCAATGATGATCGGATTCATTGCATCCGGCATAGGTGTCCTGATAATGTCCTACTCAAATGGGTATATGTCCAAAACAGAGGACCTTAAACGATACTACCAATATCTCTTATTGTTCATGGGTTCCATGATAGGAATGGTATTTTCTGGAAACACCATACAGCTGTTCATCTTCTGGGAACTTACCAGCATTACCTCTTTCATGCTCATCGGATACTGGAGGCACAAACCCGAATCCATATACGGTGCCACCAAATCCTTATTGCTCACAGCTTCCGGCGGACTTGCAATGCTTGCAGGTTTCCTTCTACTCGGAAACATCACAGGTTCATTTGACCTGACAGCTATATTGAATGATCCGCAGGTGATAAACGCCATAAAGGAACACGAGCTCTTCCTTATAACACTGATACTCATATTCATTGGTGCAGCAGCCAAATCTGCACAGGGACCGTTCTACATCTGGCTACCCAATGCAATGGAAGCGCCAACACCTGTCAGTGCATTCCTTCATTCCGCAACCATGGTAAAGGCAGGCATATACCTTATCGCAAGGATACACCCGATATTCTCAGGAACTGAAGCATGGTTCATCCTTGTAAGCGGCACAGGCATCATCACAATGCTAGTAGCCGGATTTCTGGCATTCAGGCAGACAGATATCAAAGGTATCCTTGCATACTCGACCATCAGTCAGCTTGCATACCTAATGACAATGTACGGCTACACCACATACCACGAGCCTGGCATTGGTGTTGCAGCAGCTACATTCCACCTCCTCAATCACGCCACCTTCAAAGCCTGCCTCTTCCTTGTCGCAGGAATAGTGGCACACGAAGCAGCCACAAGGGACATACGAAAGCTCGGAGGCCTGCGGCGTGAGATGCCCATAACGTTCATAATAGCGTGTATTGCCGGCCTTTCCATGGCGGGGATACCGCCACTTAACGGTTTCCTCAGCAAGGAAATGTTCTACGAGTCCTCCCTCGAGATGGGAGCCTCGCTGGGCGGCATATTCACATTCCTGATTCCCGCATTCGCCGTACTCGGAGGAGTTTTCACATTTGCCTATTCGATAAAGCTCATTGACGGGATATTCCTGGGAGAGCGTGACAAAGAAGCTATCCCACACCACATACATGAACCCCCAATGACAATGCTGATCCCACCGGCATTTCTGGCATTCCTCATAATACTGTTCGGAGTGATCCCATCATTACCCACACATTACATCATCGAACCGGCAGTATCAGGCATCCTTCTGGAAACTGCACATCTGCACGTAAAGCTGTGGCATGGGTTCACCGCATCCCTGATGATGACCATCGTAACATTCATACTAGGTATCCTGATATACACAAAATACGACAGGATAGCAGCATGGCAGGATAACTTCAACATGAAGAAACCCTGGATAAGCATCAATTACTATTATGACCGTGCAGTTGATTCCGCGAAAGGCAATGCATTCAGGTTCTCCTCGAGAAGCCAGACAGGAAGTATAAAGCTCTACATGAGCGCCATGCTCCTGCTGATGATAGCACTGATAGCGATTCCGGCTGCGATACTTGCAACCAATATAGTGCCATCACAACTGAACTTCGACATACCACCCTATGAAGCTATACTATTATTGCTACTCATTGTAGCGGCACTCTCAGCAGCTATTCTACCAAAATATCTGCCAGCGATCATTGCACTCTCAACCCTCGGCTATGGTGTCAGCCTGCTGTTCATCTACCTGAAAGCACCGGACCTTGCCTTGACGCAGGTACTGGTAGAAACCCTATCCACCATAATATTCCTGCTTGCAATAACCAAAATACCCCAGAAATATAAGGAAAAGATATCCTTTTCGGTATTGACAAGGGACATACTTATCGCAATAACCATCGCTGCAAGTGTATTTGTATTACTTCTCAATGCGACACAAGGCATAGTTGACCCATTTGCATCCCTGTCCCACTATTTCATCGATAACAGTCTCCTCCTTGCAGGCGGCCACAATATCGTAAATGTCATAATCGTGGACTTCAGAAGTTACGATACCCTGGGAGAGATAGCGGTAATGTGCCTTGCAGCACTCGGCGTCTATAACCTTATACACAGCAGGAGCGAGGAATAATGACGACCATAATAACAAAGACCATCACAAAGATATGCATCCCACTGGTGATCCTATTCTCCATCTCCCTGCTACTGGCAGGCCATAACAATCCAGGCGGAGGGTTCATCGGCGGCGTCATGTTCGTTTCAGTGATCGCACTTGCATATGTTGTCTTCGGATTGAGATACATAAAGACGTTCTTCAACCCGGACTGGGCTAAATGGTTTGGATTCGGCCTGACCCTTGCCTCCTTAACGGCATTTTCTGCCATGATGTTCGGGCACAACTTCTTCAGAAGTGCAGTGGAATTCGTACACCTGCCCCTTTTCGGGGAGATAGAACTTGTATCTGCCGGTCTTTTTGACATCGGCGTCTATTTTGTAGTGATAGGTTCACTGCTATTCATATTCAAAAACGTAGGTGACGATAATGAATAATTTTTTACTTACCCTCACCATATCCATACTATTTGGAATAGGAACATTCATGATACTCAGGAGAGACATGATAAAGGTCATCATCGGACTGTCAGTACTGTCCCATGCTGTGAACCTGCTGATAGTATCAGCTGGTGTGTTCGAGAACGGAAAAGTACCCATTATAACAGGATCAGGACACGGCGGAGAAGTAACAGGCACCATCTACAACGACAATCTCGCAGAAGGGATATTTGCCCCCCTCGTTTCCGCAGGAACACATGTCGAATTTGTAGACCCGCTCGTACAGGCACTCGTGCTTACAGCCATTGTAATCAGCCTTGCAACGACTGCATTCATACTTATCCTCGCATACAGGATATACGAGGAATACGGAACTACCGACATACGTGAACTGA
>JAIORJ010000030.1 GCA_021108185.1 Methanococcoides sp.
ATGCTTGCATCTGTGAACGAAAAGATAAGGGAGATCGGGATCATGCGTGCAATTGGCGCAAGCGATCATCAGGTCATATCAATGTTGTTCCTTGAAGGAGCATTGATAGGAACGATCGGGGGCAGCATTGGATTTGGGACCGGAACTTTGCTATCTTACCTAATTGCCCCTTTACTAGGCTTTGCTGAACCTTTCCCAATGTGGGAACTGTTGCCTCTGGTCTCCGGTATGGCTGTGCTGGTGGGAATTGTCGCATCCATAATCCCGGCAAAACGGGCATTGAGTATTGATCCTGCGGAGGTGTTAAGGAGTGTCTAACGGACTGATCCATGCAAGTGGATTGAAAAAGAGCTACAAAATAGGTCCCAATGATGTTGAAGTACTGCATGGCATCGATATGGATATTGAAAACGGGGAATTTGTGTCCATCATGGGGCAATCCGGATCCGGTAAAACTACCCTGATGAACCTGATCGGAATGCTGGACAGACCCACAGGAGGGTCCATTCTCATAGATGGGGATGATATCACTACAATATCCCGGAAAGAGATGGTCGATTATAGGCGTAGGACAGTGGGTTTCGTGTTCCAGCAATTCCACCTGATCCCCTCTCTTACCGCATACGAGAATGTTGCCTTACCTCTTGTTTTTGCAGGGGATAAAGGTCATAGTGCAGCCCTTGATGCCCTTGAAAGAGTGGAGCTCTCTCATCGTTTGGACCATAAACCCTCTGAGCTCAGTGGGGGGGAACAACAAAGGGTCGCAATCGCAAGGGCATTGGTCATGAGTCCAAAGATACTGCTTGCGGATGAACCCACAGGAGCACTGGATAAAGAAACAGGGGAGAGGATAATCTCCCTTCTCAATTCCCTGAAGGACGATATGACAGTGGTCATGATAACGCACAATCACGACCTTGCCAGAATGTCGGACAGGATCATCAACTTACAAGATGGAAAAATAAAGGAATGATATAAAATGAATTTAAAATTGATAGGAACCATACTGCTGATAATGATCGCGGTTGCGTTTGTACCCGGATGTCTTGAAAATGATACACAGGCAGAAGCTGCTGTTGAACCTGTTGCGCAATCTGTCGTTAAACCTATTGCAGCAACGTGGATAGATCCGGAAGTATCGGGCAATATTGTTACGATCCCTGTCCAGGCGATCGAGGAGAACGTGAACACTCATTTCAAGGTAAATGCCGATACAGGTGAGATCGCAGTTATGGCCTATAAGCTAGGTGACGACATAATAGTCAGATCGAACGTTTGTCCGCCATGTGGCTCAATTGGTTTTTCCCTTGACAACGGGGTACTTGTCTGCGATTCATGCAGAACGAGATTTGATGCTAGTACCGGAGAAGGTATCCAGGGGTCATGCGTGGCATATCCGAAAGAGAACATTCCTTATACCATCTCTAATGGAAATCTCGTAATGGGTCTGGATGATATTGTGGCAGCTCACCTCGAAACAGTTCAGAGGGGATGAGGGGGGATAAAGTCTCCTCTTCCTCCCTATTTATTATGACGTTTTGCATTTGCATTTACATTTGGCTGTGTCGTTTTTAATCAATTCCTGAATAAATATAGAATAAATTTGCTAAAGGTCGATCTCCAATAACTTTAATACACTTAAAAAGTAACCAAAAATTATATGAAAATATTACTTCCCACTGATGGGTCAGGATATTCGGAAAACGCTGCAATGGTTGCAGGTCAGATCGCAAGCAAACACGATTCTGAGGTCATAATCGTTCATGTGGTCGAAGACAAAGGGCTTGGGAGGAAAACGTGGCGTGAGAATGGTGCTGAGCATGTGATCAATAGCGTAAGGGAAGAACTTCTCAAAAGAGGGTGTAAAGAGCAGAACCTCATTTCGGAGATAGTTGATGGGCATGCCGCAGAAATGATCGTAAAGACTGCAAAAAAGCACAATGTCGACAGGATCGTTATAGGTACTCGCGGTCACACTGGAATAAAACAGATAATGGGTTCTGTGACACTGAAGGTCCTTCAGATGTCGCCAATACTTGTTCTGGTCGTTCCGCCGGAATTTCGTTTATAAAATAAAATGTTGATCAAAGGCTGATATGTTCTCTGATCATCTCTTTTCCCGCAAGGACATCTTCGATGGAAAAAACCTCAAGATTGAATATCCCTTTGTAACCTTTAAGCGAATTAAGCACTGAATAATCGATCGTGCCGGTTCCGGGTGCCATGTGCTCATCTCCATCGTAATTGGGGGTCCATGTTCCGTAATTGTCATGCAGGTGCACATGTATCACTTGTTCTGATACTGTCCTGATGAACTCGTTCAGTTTCTCATGGTCTCCGCCGCAGGTCAGGTTCGCATGACCGATGTCAAATGTCACCCCAAGGTTCGAAGAATCCACTTCATTGACCACTTTGAGCAATTCCTCAGCTTCACAACAGAGATTGCCGGGGTCGGTTGCCTCTTTGTTCTCAAGTCCTAGCATGACATTGTTCTCTGATGCAAAAGTTGCAAGTCTTTTCAGATTGGTTGTCATCCTGCCAAGGGACCTTTGTCTGTCCTCGCCAACTCTGCCGGGATGGATGACAACTGCTTTTGTTTCGAGCTTTCCTGCAAGGGCTATGCATTCTTCCATCAGCTTGAAGTGCATGGGTTCCATGGATGCAGTATCAACTACAAGGTCCTTTGGATATGTTGGAACGTCTGCAAAATAATGTGCATGCATGGATGTATCAAGCTCGCATGTGGACAGTTCGTCGAGGATCTGTTCCAGCCTGTCTTTCTGAAGGCTATTTCCTTCATATACTCCAAGTTTTGGCATATAGAGCTCGACGGATCTGACATGCTGGTCCAGCTCTTTAAGACCGCCTGCAAAGGAGGATGCACCTATGATCATATTGATTAGAACGAAAATAGCCTCTAATAACTATTTTGGTCCGGGGTAACAAACCAAAATCCTTATCTAAATTTACCTGATTAGATGGTTTCAATGAAGTTGTATGTACCACATGTAGGTCATCTTGAAGGACTTGAAGACCTGCTTTCAGGATCTGATGACATCTATGCTGTCTATATGGCAGGTTCTCCCGATTATATTGGCACTGGCAGGACCAACCTGAGTGCGCCAAAGCTTGAGGAGATAGCTATACAGACGGAGTACGCACATGATAGGGGCGTGAAGATGGAGATCGTCCTTAACAGCTCCTGCATGGGCGGACAGCAACTTACGCCGGAAGGTTACCGCACCATTGATTGGTATTTCGATAAGTTGAACGGTATTGGGATCGATTCGATCACTGTTGCAGATCCCTTCTTTGTGGAGATGCTTGCAAAGGATTATGATATGGATGTTGTGGTCTCGGTACTCTCTTTTGTGGATTCTCCGCAGAAGGCCGAGTTCTATGAACAACTTGGAGCAACTACTATAGTCATCGATCCTGCAGTGAATAGGCAATTCGATAAACTGGAAGCGATACGGGACGCAGTATCATGCGATCTTAAGCTGCTTGTAAACGAGGCCTGTTTGTATCAGTGCCCCTTCAGGTATGCACACTTCAATTTCTTCTCACATGCCAATGGTCCGGGGCCAAAGCCGAATGTGCTTGATGATTATTACTATTTCAAGTGCCTGTCCTTGAGGATCAATGATCCGCAACAGCTCATAAAATCCCCCTGGATCAGGCCGGAGGACCTTAAGGAATATCGCCATATCACGGACACATTCAAGATCGGTGGCAGGACGCAGTTCATCAACTGGATCCTCGATGCCGTAGATGCTTACGCTAATGAGAGCTATGAAGGCAACCTCATGGACCTGTTGGATAGCGTAAAGGACCTGAAAGATAATTTCTTTATCCCGAACAGTGAGCTGAGCGGGGCCATAGAGCAATGGAAAAGATGCGACAAGGTCTGCCACAAATGCGGTTATTGTAAGCGCCTTGCTGAGAAGGTCATTCAGATATATTCCCAGGATGAGGACGGACGTTGTACGATACCATTGGGATCATCAGGAGATAGAACATGACTATGACACAAGATATGCTGAAAGCACGTGGAGAATTGGAGAACAAACTTCGGGAACTTTTGGGTATACCTGTCTTTTTGATCGAAATGGATATTTTTGCCCTTCCCTGTGGATGCAGCGGTGTTACAATAAATACACGCGGGCTCCAATTGGATGATCTGGAGATCTTCGAAGAGCATATCCTTAAGTACCTTACTGAAACGGTCACATCCCTTGAGATCGACCCTTCTTTCCTTTTTGTTCGTCTTATTCCTGGAACTGCTGAGATCGCATCGGTAAATGCACGTATGCTTTGTAGCAATTGTTACATGGATTTTAGCAGGGGGAGCGGCAAGCAGCCACGTCCTGATATTTATATTTTGAGGTTCGACAGGCGAGAATGATAATAATTCTCTCCGAACCCTTTTTTTTACAAAAAAGTTCCGAAAGGTTTATGAATGATTTTGATTAATGCTGTCCATCTTACGTTAGTCTATGCCATATTTACGTAATATGTGGCTAAAATATCGAAGATAGTGTATATTATTCGCACTTATATTATTGATTTAGAACTACGAAGGAGGAAAATAAATGGAACCACTCATGGGCATGGGTGTTCTAGCACTTATGGGCGCTGCCGCAACTATTGCTGGCACAACTGAGGATCTCGAATCTGATGTCGGATCTCAGAGTAACCCTAATTCACAAGTACAGCTAGCTCCCCAAATGATGTATCCACATAGGATCTACAACAAAGCAATTTCTGGTGAACCACCATCGAATGCATTGATCTGTGCTATTGGCGGAACCGTGGCATCTGTATTGATGACCGCAGGTCTGTCCGTGATCTTTGCTATCGCTATTGGTGCACTTATTGCTACCGCAGTACACGGAACATATTGTATTACGGCTTACATGGGCCGTACCGCAAGTCAGAAACGTTTCAGACAACCAATCTACCTTGATATTCTCAGATCACATACGCCAGTGATGATGGGATATGCATTCATTACAACATTCTGTATCCTTGTTGTGTCATACATTATGGTGGCCGTTCTTGCACATCCTTTCCCACTTACGCTTCTTGCGTTCATTTGGGGAATTACTGTCGGAGCTATCGGTTCATCCACTGGTGATGTTCATTATGGTGCAGAGCGTGAATTCCAGAACGTTGAGTTCGGATCAGGTCTTAATGCTGCAAATTCCGGTAACATTGTAAGGAAAGCAGAATCTGGTCTTCGTAATGGTATCGACAATTCATGGTTCTGTGCAAAGTTCGGAGGCCCAGTAACCGGTCTTGCATTCGGTATGACCGTTTTCTTAAGCGGTTGGGTAACAGCTGTTTTTAACCCTGCTCTCAGTCTCACAATGGGATGGCTTTCAGTTGCAGCAGGGGTAATTTTGGTGTTACTTATGATCATCTGGAACAGAAAGATCGAAGTAGCAGCACGTAAGGCATTTGGTCCTTACAAGGAAGAAGAGGAGGTCGCTGCATGATAGATGTAGCAGGAATTATCGCAGAGAACATTTTATACATCGCAATGGTAACCCTTGGCGGTATGCTTATTTCATGGAGTGTTCACTTCGTGCCTGTAGGTGGAGCACCTGCAGCTATGGCACAGGCAACCGGTATTGGTACCGGTACTGTACAGCTGGCTGCTGGAGCAGGTCTTACAGGGCTTGTGGCCGCAGGAGCGGTTATGGCAGTATCTGACAGTTTCGCACTTGTTATTGCATCCGGCGCAGTCGGTGCAATGATCATGATCGCTGTTACAATGATCGTGGCTACATGGGTTTACGTATATGGTGTTGGTGTACCACCAGCATCCGCAAAAGTAGACTATGACCCTATCACAAAGGACAGGCAGGACATCTATGTTTCACAGGGTACTGAGGGACACGGACTTCCAACCGTCTCATTCGTAAGTGGTGTCATTGGCGGAGCTCTTGGTGGGCTTGGCGGTGCAGTAATCTACTACTCACTCATGAGCACCAGCACTACTCTCAGCCAGAGTGATCTTGTAGCACTTGCAAGTATCTTCGCTGTAGGTATCTTTTTCGTGAACGCTGTTATTCCTTCATACAACATTGGAGGAACCATCGAAGGTTTCCACGATCCTAAGTTCAAGAAATGGCCAAAGGCAGTTCTTGCATCCTTTGTAGCAACATTGATGTGTGCTTTCGTTGGTATACTCACAATTGGAGGTCTCTAATATGTCCGCAGGAGGAGCTGGTGGAGAAGCCACAGGTGGCATTCCACAGAATCAGTTGATCGCTCTGGGAACTCTCGGAGGTCTCGCAGGAGTATACGGAGGTCATTTCCTTTCCGTTGCATCACCCGCATTCGCATTCATTGGTGCACTTGGCGCTATCTGTGCGATCGTTTGGGGAAGTGCAGCTGTCAGGCGTGTAGCAAGTTACGGTCTTGGTACCGGTGTTCCATCCATTGGTATGATAGCACTTGGTATGGGTGTTGTTGCATCCATGTTCGGACTTGCAGTAGGCGGCATTGCCGGACCTATCGTAGCATTCATTATAGCATCAATTATCGGACTTGTCGTTGGTGTACTCGCTAACAAGGTCCTTGGAATGGGCATCCCTATCATGGAACAGTCCATGACAGAGATCGCTGGCGCAGGTACACTTACCATCATCGGCCTTAGTGTCGCAATGACAGGTACCTTCATGTTCGATGCAGTACTGGAAACCGTTGTTGCAACCGGATATATCGCAGTGATCTTCATCGCTGGTGGTATGGCAATTCTCCATCCATTCAATGCGAACCTTGGTCCTGATGAGAAACAGGACAGGACATTGATGACCGCTTTAGAGAAAGGTGCGATCGCAATGGTCATTGCAGGTATCGTAGCAACCGTCGTAGATGGCGCATCCGCTGTTCCATCTATTCTGATCGGTGTTTTCATATGGTACATTGCATTCAGTAAGTATGTCAAACTCGTTCACAGAGACGCGTATAAGGTTCTTGGAACCGGTCTTCTGCCTACTGAGGAGGAATTAGAATGAGCATGGTACACGTAGCACCAGAAGCACATCTTGTATTGGACCCACTTACATCAGTTCTGGCAGCAGAACGTGAGGACATCATCTGTTACTCAATGGATCCGATCATGGAACAGGTCAATGAACTTGATAAGATCGCTGATGATCTGGTCAATTCACTTTCACCTGACATGAAGCTTTTGAACGCCTTCCCCGGAAGGGAAGATACAGCATTAAAAGCAGGTTTCTACGGTAACACTTTCTATGGTGTTATAGTCGGTCTTATCTTCTCAGGTATGATAGCATTGACACTATACATCCTCAGTTTGATCGGAGGTCTATAATATGGTAGATAAAAGAGAACCAGCAGTAGACTGGCCAACTCTAAAAGGTGAATACGAGGTAGGGGACGTAAAGAACTGCGTTGCTGTTATCACCTGTGGATCACACATACCCGGCGGCCTACAACTTGAAGCAGGAGCTGCAATTACAGGTCCATGTAAAACAGAGAACCTCGGTCTTGAGAAAGTCGTTGCACAGATCATTGGAAACCCTAACATCAGATTCGTGATCATTACCGGTTCCGAAGTCAAAGGACACATTACCGGTGAAGCGTTCATGATGGTCTACAAGAACGGTGTAAGTGATAACCGTATTGTGGGCGCGACAGGTGCTATTCCTTATGTTGAGAACCTCACTGATGAAGCGGTCGAAAGGCTTCAGCAGCAGGTTGAAATGATCGACATGATCGGTACCGAAGATATGGGACAGATCGTTGCAAAGATCAAAGAATGTGTGGCAAAAGACCCTGGAGCACTTGATGTTGATCCTATGGTCGTCGAAGTCGGCGAAGCTGGCGGAGAAGGCGAAGAAGAGGCTGGCGGACTTAAGCCAATGGCAGCTGAGATCGCAACGATCAGGAACAGGATCCTTGATATTGACAGAGAAATGGTCATTGCCGGTAACTGGAACAAGTACCACGCAGGCGTACACGCAGGTAAGGTCGAAGGTATCATGATCGGTCTTGCAATTACGCTGTCACTACTTGGCCTATTGTTATTCGGGAGGTAATTGACATGGCAGAAGAAATAGAATCTGGACTGGGAGTCCCAATGGTAATCAACCCACAGATGGGTGCCATTGAAAACGTTGTCGATAGAATTCGATACAGGGCTCAGCTTATCGCAAGGAACCAGAAGCTCGATTCCGGAGTTAATGCCACAGCTGCAACCGGCTTCATTGTCGGTTTTGGATTCGCAGTTCTGATGGTACTGATACTCCCATTGATCATCTGGCAGGTAGGTGGTGTAATATGAGCGACGCAAAGAACACAACACCGAGTGTTGTAACAGACCCTGCAGATTTCAATGAGGTTCTTGAGAAGCTCAATTTAATCGACGAGAAGATCGAATTCGTAAACAGTGAGATCGCACAGAGGATCGGAAAGAAATTAGGTAGGGATATAGGCATAATGTACGGAGCAATAGCTGGTATATTGATATTCTTGATCTACATTTCACTCTCTCCTATACTCATCTGATAAGAGGTAATAACATGTTTAAATTTGACAAGAAACAGGAAGTATTCGAGGTTGGCGGCGTCAAGTTCGGCGGTCAGCCCGGGCAGTACCCAACAATTCTGATCGGTTCAATGTTCTACAACAGACACAAGATCGTGACCGATGAAGATGAGGGAGTTTTCGACAAGGAAGCGGCAGACAATCTCTGGAACCACATGCTTGAGATGACCGATGTAACAGGTAATCCATGCGTTAACCAGATCGTCGGTGAAACCCCACAGGCTATCAAGAAGTACATCGACTGGTTCGTTGCAGAAGATGATAAGACACCTTTCCTTATCGACTCATCCGCAGGTGAAGTACGTGCTGCAGCAGCAGAATACGTGACAGAGATCGGTGTGGCTGACAGGGCTATCTACAACTCTATCAACGGTAGTATCCACGACGATGAGATCGAAGCTATCAGAAAGAGTGATATCAATGCTTCAATCGTCCTTGCGTTCAACGCAACAGACCCAACCGTAAAAGGTAAACTTGAGGTTCTTGAGACCGGTGGTCCAGGTCAGACCATGGGTATGCTCGACATCGCAAAGGACTGTGGAATCACAAAACCACTCATTGATGTAGCTGCAACTCCACTAGGAGCAGGCGCTGGTGCATCCATGAGAGCAGTAATCGCTGTAAAGGGTCACTTCGGTCTCCCTGTAGGTGGCGGATACCACAACCTTGCTTCTGCATGGGACTGGATGAAGGATTACAAGAAGGGCTTCGAAACAAAAGAGCAGCGTAAAGCAGTTTACATGCCAGCAGATATCGGAACAAACCTTGTCCCACAGACACTCGGTTCCAACTTCCAGCTGTTCGGTCCTATCGAGAACACTGACACAGTCTACCCTGCAACCGCAATGGTAGATATCATCCTTGCAGAGACCGCAAAAGAGCTTGGTCTTGAGATCATGGATGAGAACCACCCAATCAACAAGCTGGTCTAAACAACCAGCTTTTCATTTTCTTTTTTTTATTAACTTATTTCTAACTTCCTGATCTGATTTTGGTTTCCTCTTCTGGTCATAAGAGTTGTAAAACTCCAAAAGTAATTATTCCTGCATAAATGATCTTCTTTAGAAAAATAGTGTCGTAGGTGGCATTTTATTTATACAGTGGGTTCGAATTACGCTTTATAAATCAAAAAAATTATCCTACACTCATTTTTGACATCATGATAGGTCTTGCAATTATACTGTTACTTGGCCTATTGTTATTCGGGAGATAATTGGCATGGCAGAAAAATAAAATTCGGAACGGAAGTCTCAATATTCATTAGCCTACAGACACTCGGTCTTGATATCATGGATGAGAACAACTCAATCAACAAGCTGATCTAAATAACCAGCTTCTCATTTTTTAAAACCCCACATGCTTTGTTCAAGAGCAGCATGCATGTAAAAAAGTGAGAATTAAGGTCTATCCTCGATCATCTCAAAAAAAGCTTTGTTCAATGTAGAATTGAGGTCAATGCCCAGTTCCTCTACGGTATATCCAAAAGCAAGCCCTAACAATTGTGTGTAATGTAGCACCGGTATTGAATGCTCTGTGCCATCTCTTTCATTAAGGTCGGTCTGTCCCACATCAAGCTGCATATGGCAGAATGGGCATGCATTGACAATACACTCAACTCCTGCTGCTTCTATCATTGACAATTTATGCTCTGTGAGGGCAAGGGCTTCATCACTCAAAGCAGACCTGACCCCTCCGCCAGCACCGCAACATTCCATCTTATCAGGATAATCCACACTTACTGCACCTGTGGCCTCAACAAGCTCATCAAAGAAAGAAGGCCTTTCCACACTCATGCCTACCCTTCCCTTTGAAGGTTTCAGCAGGTGACAGCCATAATGCACAGCAACCCTGATCTTCAGAGGGTTTGTGACAAGTTCACGTATATTCTCGGGCTCTATTTCCTGATACAAGAACTCCGTAATATGGCGAATATCCTGTGTACCTTTAAATTCCCTGTCTACGGCTGCAAGGTGGGAATTAACACTTTCCTTAAGGTCCTCGTCAGCTTTCAATTCATTATTTGCATCGGCAAGGGACCCATAACATCCATTACAGATAGTAAGCATGTCACGTCCAAGATCTTCGGTTAATGAAATATTCCTGCTGGACAGGACAAGCCATGTGGTCTTATCGAACGACCGAAGAATTCCCGGTGCTGGACAACATGAAGCCCCTTCAAGATCGACACAATCGATATCCAATTTCTCAAGGCATAGCTTTGTGCTTTTTTCAATACCTGGGTATCGATTAGGGATCACACATCCGAGAAACAGCGACAATTTGTTCATTTCGTGTTCCTTCCTTGCAGATTCACTCATTTGACATCAACTCATCGAATTTACAGTTGGCAATCAACTTCTTAACTTCACTCAATGCATCCGGGAAACTGTGTACTGTGGGTGGTAAAGCATCCATCCCAAGTGCTTCTCTCTTTGCTTCGTTCTCAGCATTTATGGGCACCGCATGCCCATGTTCGACCAGCAATTTACCCACGGTGCGATGTTCTTTAAGTATGATTCCTTCATGTACTGCTATCGCACGTATCTCAAAAATAGCATCAACAATATCAATTCCCCTCGGGCAACGTTCCTGACAATTATAACATGTTGTACATGTCCAAAGTGTCTCATCAGAAAGCACAGATTCACCTTTGCGAGCCTTCCTGAGCAAATTCCTTACATTCAGGCTCGTATGCCTTCCAGACGGACAACTGCCGGTACAAACGCCACAATGCATGCATTTAAGAATGTCAGTTCCCGTTTTATCCAGTCTGGATAGAAAAGTTGATCCATTTGTAGCAGACATTAAAATGATTTATCCTTTCATACCTAATAAAAGATGTCGTTGCATTCTTACAAGCTGGGACTTTATGTCTATGATGCCTATGAATCATTTACTTATGTATCATACTTGAATTACTTTCAACCCACTCGCTCTATATACTAATAGGAAAAAGACCTAATTGTACGTCATGATGGAGACTTGAACAATGCCTGCATATACTGTTACAGAACTGAACAACCTCATCAAGAACACCCTGACGAACAATCCTAAACTTAATCAGATCTGGGTGCAGGGGGAGATCTCCAATCTTACAAAGCATAGTTCAGGTCATTATTATTTTACGGTCAAGGATGGAAAAAGTCAGATAAGTTGTGTCAGCTTCAAGTCTGTGAATAGGAATCTCCGGTTCGAGCTGGAATCATCCATGAAGGTCCTGGTATTCGGTTCAGTGGATGTGTATGTGGTACGCGGGCAGTATCAACTCTATGTTCAGGACATTCGTCCCGATGGTGTGGGCGAGCTATACAAGGCTTATGAGCAGCTCAAGAACAAGCTTGAGAAAGAAGGTATCTTCAGTGATGTTCACAAAATACCAATACCTGAATATCCTCTGAGGGTTGGAGTTGTAACTTCTCCTACGGGAGCTGCGATACACGATATCCTGAATGTTATCGGGCGCAGGTATCCGGTCAATATCCTATTAAGCCCTACCATTGTTCAGGGTGAGAGGTCTGCGGAAAGTATTGTCAGGTCAATTGAACTGCTTAACCAGACAGATGTTGACGTTATCATTGTGGGAAGGGGTGGCGGTTCCCTTGAAGACCTGTGGGCTTTCAATGAAGAGGTGGTCGCAAGGGCTATTTTCAATTCCAAAAAACCGATAGTTTCCGCTGTGGGGCATGAAACGGATTTTACCATTGCTGATTTTACTGCTGACATGCGTGCTCCGACCCCCTCTGCTGCGGCAGAACTTGTAGTGCCGGATCAGAAAGAGGTAAAAAGGCATCTTGCAACATTGTCCTCCCGATTGGAAAAGGAGGTGGGGCATGTTATTTCAGAAGGGAAAGGTCGGCTGGAACATGCCCGGAAGAAACTGGAGCCGCAACATATCATGGACATGCTGATGCAGGACTCGCAGTATCTGGATGAGCTTACCATGAAACTTACCTCTTCCATGGGAAAGGCCATAGAGGCTAAAGCATTCGAACTTAAATTCCATTCATCCCGGCTCAATGCGGTAAGTCCCCTGAACACGATCCTAAGGGGGTATAGTATAGCTTTAGACCCTGAAAAGAAGGTCTCTATCTCAAGTGTTAGCGAGCTGAAGGAGAACGCTCAATTGGATGTTATTGTCAATGACGGGATATTTGAGTGTAAGGTTGAAAATATAATCCATGACAGGAAGAAATACCTGCATTACGAAGGGTGATAATATGGGAACTACAAAGAAGACCAAGTCTGAGAAAGAGGCGACAGAAAAAGAACAGACCTTCGAAGCATCTCTGGAGGAGTTAGAACATCTCGTGGATCTGCTTGAAAGAGGGCAGCTTACACTTGATGAAAGTATTGAGACCTTTGAGAAAGGTATGAAACTGGCACTGCTTTGTAATCAGAAGATCGAGGATTCCGAGAAGAAGGTCGAGGTTCTGATGGAAAGAAGCGGAAAGCTTGTAACAGGACCATTCAATGGGTCCGATCAGTGAGATGATCTTGCAATATATCGTGTTACTGGCAGTATTGGTGGTAGCACGGGTACGTGCTGAATTCGAGAAAGTATAAGTAATCCTTATGCATATAGAAAATTATAATGTCCGAACTTCAGAATTTGCCGTGTTGCATTGAGGGGCTTGATGAGATACTTGGTGGGTTTAGGACCCCCTCGACTATCCTTGTTGCCGGTACAGCCGGGGTCGGTAAGACCACAATGGTACTTCAGATGCTTTCAAATGCCGCAAAGAACGGGGAGAAAGTGCTGTACATACCGCTTACAACAGAGATATCTGAAAGATTCGAGAAATTGCAGTCTGTTTTCCCGTTCCTCTTCGAGAATGTCAGTATCCATCCTTTGAGCAGACAGGCTGCTGAAAAGGATCCACTGAGCATGTTGATCGAAATGGGGAACGTTATAACCTCAGAAAACCCTGGCCGCATTGTCATTGATCCTATAACTCCCATGGGATTTGGTTTTGTTGAACAGGAGCGAAGGCGCTTTTTCTATACGCTTGACTCCATGCTCAAGGAATCGAATGCTCTTGTGATACTGACAGGTGAACTTCTGGAAGAACAGATACATGGGTCTGTGGTAAGTCATCTTACTGATGGTATCATTTACCTGTCAAAAGAGAATTCCGGTTATCATACTGCACATAAAATGAGAGTTATTAAGATGCTGGGACTCGATCTCCAAAAGAGGGGGATAAGCACTGCCAGGGATTACAGTTATGATGTAAGTTCTGAAGGGTTCGTCGTCTATCCCCGCCTGGTAAGTTCTAAAGTTGATGGGGCAGCTGAAATAAAGATAAGGTCTGGAATGGACAATCTCGATCTTATGCTCTACGGGGGCATAATTGCAGGGAGCAGTATGCTCGTTGCAGGTGAGCCTGGCTCGGGTAAGTCGATCTTCGCATGGAACTTCATTATGGAAGGGCTCAGTAATGGTGAAAATGGGGTGATAGTATCCTATGGTGAAAGGCCGGAACAGATCATCAGGGAAGCGGCAAAGTTCAACTGGGATATGCAAAAGTATGTCGATTCCGGACAATTACGGTTCATTCATTCGAATCCTGAAGAAATTCATCCTGCGGAACATGCAATAAGGCTAAAGGAACTCATAGGGGAACTTGGTATTACGCGCATTGTTTTGGACGGCCTTGTTAATCTGGAGATCACATTCCCCGATGATATCAAACTTCGTGGATATCTGCTTAGCCTTACAAATTATCTCAACAGTATGGGAGTATCCTCAGTTTTTACAACAGAACTGGACCCGCAGACGGGCAGGATCATGAGCAATGAAGCATCATTTATCATGGACACTGTGATAACCCTTACGCAGATACTCTGTTCCAATGAGTTCAAAAGGTATCTGAGGATACTGAAATCCAAAGGTTCTCGCCATGGATTGATCATGCGGGAATACACGATCTCTGACACTGGTATCAAGCTTCAGTGTGATGTGTTGCCTTGAAAGGCAGGATCAGTAAAAAAGGTATAAAAGTAGCATAATACTACTTTCATTTTTATATTGATAGTACGGTCCTTGTGACCGTTGTGCCAAGTTCTGTGAGTTTGTAAACTCCACTTTCCTCAACGATAAGCTCTTTTGCGGCAAGTTCTTCGAGTATCTTATCCGCAGATATTTTTGCAATATGCATGTTCTTAGCGATGCGTGCTCCTTCCAACTGTCCTCTGGATTCGAGTAAGGCCAATAATTTCTGTCTGTTCTTGTTTCCGGTAACAAAACCCATTAATTCTTCCATTTTCTCACCATATGCAGTTTACTACTACATCATATAACTATATTCGTACAGTTGTTCTTCCATTTTTGCATGCGTGATGGGAATACTTTTATTACCTGTAAAGCCTATCTATGCGTGGCGGGCTAGTCTGGGTAGGCCGGCGTTACCTGTAACCCGAAATCGCCGATATGCGGGAGACGAAGCCAAAAGAAGTTGTTTTGATCAGATTCAAACCTGTGATCTCAACGTAGAAGCCCCGTCCTGCTTGGATGATGTTGGTAGGAGGACCAATTGGAGAATTGGTTCACCTATCTTTGCAGTGGGAACCAGTCGAGGCCCGGAAGGGAGCAGACCTACCATTGACATTTGTCGCTTGGAGGGCTGCGGGGTGGAGGAGAGGTCACAGATCATTTGGGTCTGTGATGTTCAGCAACTCGCGGTATGCCCGCCACTTTGCACTTCTAACGAAAAGCGTTATATAATGCTATTGCCTTTATGGAATCGCATTGGCGTGACAATAACTCTTAATGACGAGATAGCCAAGCCCGGTATGGCGCAGGATTGCTAATCCTGTGGTGCCCGGCACCTCGGGGGTTCGAATCCCCCTCTCGTCGTCCTTTTATATCTTTTGTTGACTATGCTTTTTCTAATTATGATCGAACAAGGAACTGTGGCAGGCTGAGATAATGGTCGATGGTAAACTGATAATCCCTGTGCTCAATGAAGTGCCTGTGAAAAAAAAGGGCATCAGCAAGTCTGATGGTTGTGGCGGTTGTTCAGGCGGCACCTGTGGTGCATTCGGAATACGTGCAGGTTCTGAAAAGAACGAAGTACTCAGGAACATCCTTATCTTCGCAATAATGGGAATTGGAATGCTCGTTGGAGTATATCTTATTGTTAAACTGCTGAACCTGGTTGCCGGGATCTGAACAGCTTATTCTTTTAGATGGTATGGTATCCTCACTTCTTGCCCGCACTTTAGGCATGTTATGGTCATATACCTTCCATGAAGTCTTACTCTTGAACTGCTTCCGGGGACAAGGTATGAGTTGCATCCTCTGCACATCTTACGTTTCAGGGAAGGTGGGAAACGCAATCGGTACTTCATGCCGATACGTCTTGCCAGCTGTACATATCTGTCGCTTCTTTCAGGGTTGGAACTGTATTCCTCGGCTGCCAGTTTGAACAGGCGTTCGATCCTCTCAGTTGCCACATCTTTAATAATATTTTTTTGCTTCTTTTTCATTCGGGACATGTACATATTACCTATTGTGTATACGCATGATCATTTTAAAGAATTATAACTTCGATATTAGGATCCTTTGCATTGATGAGCTCTTTGAACTTCTGTGGGTCTGCATCAGTACCTTCAACAAGGCCATAATGCATGGGAATTGCAACCTTTGGGTCTATGGTTATAGCCGCTTCTGCTGCCTCTTCTTCACTCATTGTGAAATCCGCACTTATGGGCAGAAGGACCACATCCGCATGTATCTCGGCCATTTCGGGGATCAGGTCTGAATCGCCGGCATGATATATCCTTATGCCTTCAAGTTCGACTATATAACCTACGCCTTCCCCTCGGGGATGGTTTGGTTTATTCAGATTGTAGGAAGGCACTACCTCTATATTCACTCCCTTTATTGCCAGATTTCCTGTGAGTTCATCTCCTTCGATGATCCTGCGTGCATCGCCTTTGAACTCTAATGACATTTTTTCCGGGATCAATGTCGTTGTCATGCTTCCGCGGACCGCTCGTATGGAACTTGGGTCACAATGGTCAAAATGTTCGTGTGTCAGAAGTATGATGTCAGCTTCATCTTCAGGACCTGCCTCATCTGGGACTGCATATGGGTCAATGTATATCACTGTTTTCTGCCCACGCAATATGAATCCGGCATGGCCTAGCCATTCTATTGATACATTACCAATTGTTGTGCTTTTCATGGTCTTGTTTCCTGAAACGTTCTGTCAAATATGCATCTTCTGAACTTATGCTGGCATTAATGGTACAATATATCTTAAAACTGCCGAATTCCCTGAATTATGAATCTTATTTCGATAGGGTAATTTTTTACAAATAACACTGATAATATTTATATAGAAGAGGTTGTGTATATACAAATAGATGTGTTGTATATGCAGATTTTTACGTGACACTCAAAATAATAACGGCACAATCGAAAAACAGGAAGGGTCAAATAATGAAGATTAGAGTCGTAAGTTCAAAAGAAGAGATTAAGACGTTAAGCGAAAACGAAGAGATAGTCCACCTTGCATTCAGACCGTCAAACACGGATATTTTCGAGCTTGTTAAAAAATGTCCAAGTGTCAAAGCACTTCACATTCCAAGTTCATACAAGAAGACAATATCCAAGTCTGCAAAGATGTATCTTGAAATGCAGGACATAAATCTTCTCGAAGGCGATGTATGGGGCCACAGAAAGGATATCAACGAATATTCCGAAGTTTCTCAGGGCGTCTATGATCGAATAAAGGAGTACCGCGACGAAGGTATCTCTGAAGAAGAGATCAATGAGAAGATGGTCAGAGAAACCAGGCTTAGCACGGATTTCATTGAATTCCTGATGAAGCAGTAATTTACTGCACTTGAAAAACGAAAAAACGAAACCCCCAAGAAGAAGGTCGGTATTTATACCGACCTCTCCCCACACTTTTTACATTTATTATTTTTACTGATCATTCATCAAATATCTGAACTACTAGTTCACGTGACCTCGAACGGTGGCGAGTGCCTGTTTTATATCTAAAATAAGACCTTGTCCTATTCAATAGTTGAGATGGCTACTATTGAAACAACTGCGTGATCAGCTATTTTGAAATGTCTTACTCTATATTTGTCAATTTAATGCCTGCAAGGGATACTGTCAGTACGAATAGTATTAAAGCTCCTAAAAAACCATATCCTTGTGGCTCCATACCCGTTGCGTGAACCATTATAAGAAGCACTACGAATACAACTACCGAACCAATCGCCAGCAAGATTTCCATTGTCTTTTTGTTCATTGTACCTACATTATAAGCCTGATACATCAATGTAACGCCGGTGGAAGAAGGAATATAAGAGAGGACAACAATCTCTAAACACAAAATTCATATGGTAAACACATGACAGAATTCGAAAGGGAACTTGTACTATCTTTCAATGCTTTTTTTGAAGCTACTGATGTAAGGGGGATCGCACATAGGCTCAAACAGCACCGATTCACGCCGCAGTTCCTGGATGTACTGGTGGATTCCCTTAACCCGGATTACTACTTGGGCATAGAATGCAAGAGCATTTCGGTGGAAAAGGGTGCAAACGCACTTTATTTTACTCAGCATTTCACAGTTGATAAAAAGGGTGCTCATCAGATAGACCGCATATCTGACTTTCTGAGAAGGTCGGGGCGTACAGGCTATCTCGCGGTAGAATTAAGGATGGGGGCTGGAAAATCCCGAAAAGCACACATAATCCCCTGGGATGAGTTGAGGGAACGGTACCACGATGAAACATCGTTGAAATACACTGTTGAAGAGATACAAACCTATCCTGAGATGGAAAGGAAAAAAGGACATTATCTTATCGAAGCTGCAAAATGGAGCGGCGGCATAAGAATTCTTGAGTAATGGTAAAAGGTGGCTTATAAATGTTGGAAAGAATTCAGGAGATCCGATCAAAAGCTATGGAGTGTTCATCCATAATTAAAGATCAAGGTTCTGTATATGTGGTCTCACATATAGATGCGGATGGTTTGACCTCTGCAGGGATAATATGTAAAGCACTGGAGAGGGCAGGGATCGAACATTCCATCCATTTTGTAAAACAGCTCGACGAGTTGGAGATCGAATCAATAGCGAACCTGAATCCGGAACTTGTCATTTTTACTGACCTTGGAAGCGGAATGATCGACTCTCTCAATGCTCACGGAATAAATGCAGTTATCGCTGATCACCATCAACCAAGGGGCGAACTGGAACATCACCTCAATCCTCATCTTTATGGATTCAATGGCTCATACGAGCTTAGCGGTTCTGGGATGACCTATATCCTGGCAAATGCCCTCGGGGACAATAAAGATCTTGCAGACCTTGCTATAGTGGGCGCAGTAGGGGACCTTCAGCATCTTAAAAAAGGCCATCTTACCGGTCTAAATCGATATATTCTCGAAGAGGGTGCCCAGGCAGGTGTTCTCAGTTTTGAAAAGGACATAATGCTTTTTGGAAAACAGACCCGTCCGGTATTCAAACTTCTCCAGTTCGCATCAGACCCATATCTGCCCGGACTTACCGGTAATGAAGATGCCTGTATAGGATTTCTTCACGACCTTGGGATACAGTTCAGCGGGGATGAACGATGGAGGCGCTGGATCGACATTGGGCAGATGGATAAACAGAAGATCGTATCGGCCCTTGTCCAGTACTGTCTGCGTGCAGGTCTTCCTCCCTACAAGATCGAGCGTCTGATCGGGGAAGTGTATCTGCTCACCAATGAAAAAGAAGGTACTGAGATGAGGGATGCTTCCGAATATTCCACTTTGCTGAATGCAACCGCACGATATGGTCACGCTGATATCGGACTGGCAGTGTGCATGGGTGACAGAGGTGAAGCATACGAATCTGCAAAAAAGCTTCTGGGCGAGCACAGGCAGAACCTTGTCAATGGACTCATGTTCGTCAAAGAGCAAGGTGTGACCCAGCTCGACAATCTTCAGTATTTTGATGCCGGTTCGAGCATACTTGAGACCATCGTGGGCATTATTGCAGGCATGAGCACATCCGTTATCGGTAATCGGGATCTGCCCATAATCGCATTCGCAGATGCAAAGGATGGCGTAAAAGTATCAGCACGCGGTACGCAGGACCTGATACGAAAAGGACTCAATCTCTCTGAAGCCATGTCAATGACCGCTGCAGAGGTCGATGGTGCAGGGGGCGGGCATGATATTGCAGCCGGAGCTACTATCCCTGAAAGTGCAAAAGAAGAGTTTATAAAAAAGCTTGATGCCGTTATTGGCAAACAGCTAAAAAGATGAGGCCTTAGATAAGGTCCTCGATGTGCTTCATACTGTCAATGCCAATGAGCGCTGACATTGCACTGGTGCGGACCTCAAAGCCTTGTTCCTTTGCCATTGCCATGGGGTTGGTCCCTCCAATAACAACAACGCCTAAATGATCACGTTCGACAGGAACATCCAGAACACGAGTATTTGGCTCCCCTACCTCCATTATTCCGCTAAGGCCAGCTTCCATCAGGTCTGAAAGGATATGGTCGATATCATCCCTTGCCACCAGGGGAGCTTCCCTGAGATTTGCAAGGATCTTGCCGGAACCTGTTCTCAGCATCTTCGTGACCGATGTTATGTCCTGGGACATTAGGACCTCGAGGGGGTCAATGGTGGTACTGGCGTAAGTGACCACATCAGTAAAACGAACCGGTTGCCCGTTCTTTATCTGTACCACTCCTCCAAAGCGAGGATTTATCATAACGCCTCCCTTCAAAAGAACTCCATCGATGGTTATGCTGCAAACAGTAGCAATTCCAACATCCCCTTGTGCTATCTTCAGATCGCCGATGGTCTCTCCGCTTTTTATTATTTTCAAGAAAGGGCTGACCGATAATCCGCTTCTGATGACAAGGTTATATACCTCCAGAACGGCCTCGAGATCTTCTTCCTTTACAAGGGACAGGTTCACTATCAGTTCGCCGGTCATATTTACCGGATCAAAAGTGGTCCTGTACATAAGGTCTTCAATGCGGGAGGAAGTGAATTGTACGCGATTGGGTTGTTTGATCATAGGTAGCTCTCGTTTCTCTAAAATAAGGAAATTACTGTATTAGAGTTTTGTGTCTGGGCTACAATGAAAAAAAGAAAGTTGTATTATCAGACATTGATAATACTTTCAAACACACCTGCAAAATTTTGTGGACTTTTAAGGAATTCAAGTTTTTCAGTATCATTCACAAGGTCGTACATGTCCCTGCCACAGAAAAGGCCAAATTCAGGAATATCTGTGGGAGTTATGTACCTTATTTCCGGAAGGTTCTCATAACGGTGGTTCTTAATGAATCCGGACTCTAACAGATAATAAGCTCCTCCTTCCATATCTCTGAAAGGTGCATAACTGGAAGAAAAATCACAGCAGACCCAGTTTGCCATCTTAAGGATCTC
>JAIORJ010000178.1 GCA_021108185.1 Methanococcoides sp.
GATCATGTGGACCGGATGCTTAAGCTGGGTGCTACCAAGGTCGAGATCGGTGTGCAAAGTGTATATGATTTCGTGCTTGAGAGGATGCGGAGGGGTCATAGTGTTCAGGACTCGGTGGATTCGAACCGGGTGCTACGGGATAGTGCACTGAAGGTAGGTTTCCATATGATGCCTCATCTTCCGGGGATGGACTCTGCAAGGGACCTTCGGGGATTCAAAAAGCTGTTCTCTGATAGTAATTTCATGCCGGACTATCTTAAGATATACCCTACACTGGTGACGGAAGGTACTGAACTCTATGATATGTGGGAGAGAGGGGAATATGAGGCTCTTGGTGATGAGGAGGCTATCGAGCTTCTGGCGGATATCAAGGCAATTCTGCCTAAGTGGGTCCGTATGCAGCGTATACAGAGGGATATCCCGTCCCCGCAGATATTCGCAGGTGTGAAAAAAAGCAATGTCAGGCAGCTTGCGAAGGAACGTCTTGAGTCAAGGGGTGTTAAGTGTAAGTGTATCCGTTGCAGGGAAGTCGGTCATAATATCCTCAAAGGGAATGAACCTGATGTTGATAGTATAGAGCTTACCATCGATACCTATGATTCCTGTGGCGGAAAGGAATATTTCCTTTCGTTCGAGGATGTAAGTACTGATATTCTGATAGGTTTCTTACGTCTTCGGTTCCCAAATACACCTCACAGGGAAGAATTGCAGGGTGCTGCACTGGTAAGGGAGCTTCATGTGTATGGTTCTATGGTCCCGGTGGGCAAAGGTGCTGAGGGCATGGACTGGCAGCATAAGGGCTATGGTGCTGAACTGCTGGAGAATGCAGAACTTCTGGCAAAAGAGGCAGGTTACTCAAAGATCTCTATCATCAGTGGCATTGGTGTAAGGCAGTATTATCGCAAGTTTGGTTATTATCGCGATGGTGTATATATGTCTAAAATGATATGAAGGGTTGCTAATATCTTTCATTCATTTTGTTTTTTTTTCAATCTGTTGTATTACTGTAAGCCTTCAATACATTTATATTAAGGGATGTCGTAATTGGTATAATTGTTCCTTCATTCTATATCTGCTATCCAATAATTATGTTGGCGGGATCATATGACCGATAATTCATCAACTGAAGAAATGATCAGGCTCCTTCGTGAGATCAGTGGCAAACTGGACCGTATCCTTATCCAGGGGTCAGCTGATAACGAATCGGATGATGGTATTCTAGATGTTCTGGATGTTATGACATTGCTCACTTTGCCAGACCATTTACGTACGACTGCAACGGCCCTTTTTGAGCTGGGTTCGGCTACGGCGGACGAGCTTGCGGAGAGAACCAACAAAGAGAGAGCGGTTGAAAGCAATTATCTGAACCAATTGGTGCGAATGGGTCATGTTGCAAAGAACAGGAAAGGTAGGAAAGTATATTTTAGTATTGGGGAAGGACTGGGTAAGTAAACAAGTTCAGCACTCTGATTATTGAGTTGAAATGTGGTATGTGTAATATCATTTTAAGTAAAGTAAACTTTATTATCAATCAATTGTAACTTTGAATTATTTTATATACAAGTTTAATCATTTATCTAATTGAACTCTACAATATTGAAGGGATAGGGATATGGCATTGACAATTGCGATACATTCTTATAAAGGCGGTTCCGGTAAAACCTCGTTTGCAATTAATCTTGCATCCGCGTATGCATCTGTTGGAAAGAGCGTATGCCTTCTGGATGTCGATCTAAAGGCGCCCAGTTCGTTCAATTATCTGCTTCCTGAAGCTAAGCACTGGGTCAATGATATCTTTGAAGGGCGGTACGGTGTCATGGATGTGGTCAAGGATGTCAGCAAGGAAATGGGTACCAAGGGTGCGTTCTATGTTGGGTATTCTAATCCTGATATTGTTGCTGTGCGTGGGATCTCAAGCAAGGATCGAAAATGGCAGTCAAAAGCATTGAAACTCTTGATGACCGCTAAGAGGGACCTTTCGAATGCCGGTATCGATATTGTTATTCTGGATACTGGTGCTGGTGTGGATTTTACTTCCGTCAATGCAATTGCGGTTGCAGATTATGTCATCTCGGTGGGCAGGCCGGGGGCTTCCAGGCAGAGGTTGATGGAGCAGGTCATTGGGGGTGTCTATATGCCTCTGGATAAGGATTGTTATATTATTGAGAACATGTGTCACAATGACAATCCTACTGATCTTTCAGGTAAAAAGTTCGATCTTCCGGTTCTGGCATCTATCCCCTGTATGTGTGACGTTGCTGTCCGTTGTGATAATGAGGTCCTGGTACTTACGGAACCGGACCACGCGTTCTCAAAGAAAATATACGATATCATGGAATCTCTTGACAAGATAACTTCCTGATCATCAACAAAATGTTGTATCTATTTTAAATGAGATCATTTGCTGTTCTCTTTATCAATGATACCTTTTACATCATCAATGTAACTGAATAGCTCATCCGTCTTTTTTTCTTCGACCTTGTCCTGAAATGTTTCCGATTCCATTAGTGTGCTCTGGAGTGCAATAATTAAAAGATATACTATCGCAGCAGCCGCAAATGCAAGTGTTATCCTTTCAATTGGATAGATGGTCACCACGGATGTGAACATCTGTGGTGGTAGGTCAAAGAGAATTGCCGCTGTTATGCTGCCTGCAAGATGGTCGGCAAGAATGGCGATCAGGGTCGTAAATAGGAGAAATGCGAAAGTGTATACATTTCCTCTCCTGTTGTGATATTTATGATAAAATAGGATAAAGCTACCAAGAGTTAAAATGTGGAACCAGGGGTAATAGTATACCTCTCGTCCTATTGGAGTAATGTACCATGCAAGGATAAATATGCTAAACAATATCATTGCAGCCTTCTCCCTTTTTGAAATGCACAGTCCTGTCACAACAGAAGCCATTGCTACGAAGAACGGCGTTAGGAGATGGAACAGATCAGGGCTTTGATTCCTTATGATCACATGTCCCATTATGCCGGCAAAAGATGCGATGGCACCCCAGAAAGGACCCAGGAGAAATCCGTTCAGTGCACCAAATGATACCACTGAACTTATTCTGGCACCTTCTATGCCGATAAGGTTCTCAAAATCAGGTAGCCAACTTGCGAAATATGTGGCTACTATTGCGGATAATAGGTACATTAATGTAAGGTTCCTTTTTTTGATAAGGTGGTTATATATATCTATTATCACATCGTTCCAGTTGTCCTACAAATATATATAATGAATTAGGAATACCTTTTTTATATTTTATGCCTTGCTGCAAATTTTGCATCAGAACTAATATATATAGTCATAGCAATTTAGCGCATTGATAACTATGATGTTGATTGGAGAAGCACTAATTGGCGAGGCACCAGAGCTCGCACACGTTGATCTTATGATCGGGGATAAGGAGGGGCCGGTCGGACAGGCATTTGCAACAGGAATGACCCAGCTTTCAGCAGGCCACACTCCCGTTCTTTCTGTCATCCGCCCGAACTTACCTACAAAGCCATCCACTCTTATCGTTCCAAAAGTGACCGTTAAGGGAATGGACCAGGCTTCACAGATATTCGGTCCTGCACAGGCCGCTGTTTCAAAGGCAGTTGCTGATGCAGTGGAAGAAGGACTGATCCCTAAGGAAAAGGCAGAAGACCTTGTAATTATTGCAAGCGTTTTCATTCACCCGCAAGCAGTGGACTATAACCGTATCTACAGGTACAATTACGGAGCTACAAAATTGGCACTTAAACGCGCACTTGACGGTTTCCCTGACATTGACACAGTTCTTCATGAGAAGGACAGGGCTGCACACGCTGTCATGGGATTCAAGATCTCAAAACTTTGGGATGCTCCATACTTGCAGGTCGCACTTGACAATCCAAACCTTCCTGTTATCCTAAATATCATCAAGCAGCTCCCAAAGAGCGACCACTTGATACTGGAAGCAGGTACACCTCTTATCAAACGGTATGGTGTGGATGTCATTTCCAAAATACGTGAGGTCAGACCTGACGCGTTCATCGTTGCAGATCTTAAGACTCTCGACACAGGTAACCTTGAGGCACGTATGGTGGCTGATGCAACCGCTGATGCTATTGTAGTATCCGCTCTTGCACCTATCGCAACACTCAACAAGGTAATTGAAGAGGCACACAAGACCGGTATCTATGCTGTCATGGATACATTGAACACTCCTGATCCAGTAGCTGTCCTTGAACAATTGGACGTACTTCCTGATGTAGTTGAACTACACCGTGCAATTGACATCGAGGACACCGCTCACGCATGGGGCAGTATCGAAGGTATCAAGGCAATCGCTGCAAAGCGTTCTTCCAAGATCCTTGTGGCAGTCGCTGGTGGTGTACGTGTTGAAACCATCCCTGATGCACTTGGAGCAGGTGCTGATATCCTTGTCGTTGGCAGGGCTATCACCAATTCAAAGGATGTCAGGCAGGCAGCTGACCAGTTCATTGAAGGCTTGAACAAGCCTGAGATCGACCAGTTCAGAATAATGACCGATTTCTAAGCGTGCGATCTTTCGCACGTTCTTTTTTTTTAGGGGTGGTAGTTTGAAACCTTTGATCGTATTGAACCTAAAGACATATCTCGAAGGTACCGGAGAAGGTGCCGTAAGGATAGCTCGTGCCTGTAAAGAGGTTGGTGAAGCAAGCGGGATCGAGATCGCTATCGCACCTCAGTTCTGTGATATCTACAGGGTCGCATCCCAGGTCGATGTTCCCGTATATTCCCAGCATCTCGATGGTGTCGGAGCAGGCAGTTTTACCGGACATGCTTTTGCAAAGTGCATAAAGGATGCCGGAGCTGTGGGTACGCTTATCAATCACTCGGAGTGCAGACTGAAACTTGCTGACATCGAAGCTTCTGTGACAGCAGCAAAAGGTGAAGGTCTTCGCACTATAATCTGTACTAACAATATTGCAACAACAGCGGCAGCAGCGGCATTAGGTCCTGACTATGTTGCAGTTGAGCCTCCGGAACTTATAGGCTCTGGGATCCCTGTATCAAAGGCAGACCCAGAGGTTGTAACAGGTTCTGTGGCAGCAGTTGAGAGAATTGATAAAGCAGTGAAGGTGCTTTGTGGTGCAGGTATCTCCAAAGGGGAGGACCTTAAAGCTGCAATAGAACTTGGTTCAGTTGGTGTGCTTCTTGCATCAGGCATTGTAAAGGCCAAAGATCCAAAAGCAGCGCTTGAAGATCTTGTCAGTCTGATTTAAAAAAGAAGTGTGATGCCGGATGGCATCAATATACTATTTTTACCTTATTTCCTTTTTATTTTAACTCATCAGGTGGGAAGTCTCCATGTGTAAGCGTGGAGTAGTTCACAGGAAATAAACTGCGATTGCCAACAATAGTGTGGAGAATCCCACTTTTATTCCCATTGTGAGTTCCATATGGAGATTGCGGGCAACCATATTGGATATCCCTATGGGCGGTGGTGATATCAGCAGTGCTGCACCGAACAGGCAAAATCCTGGAATGTAGTTATTTTCTACAATGATAAGATAAAGTCCCTGTATTCCCAGGTATATTCCAAAGACGGAAATGAAGAACAATCCCATCTTGTAGAATCGGAGATACTTTTCGATGCCTCCGGGGAGCACATTGGCAGCTTTAAGCCCTTTGTTATTAGTTTTCAAAAAATCACCGTAGGTAGTGTTCTATTTATGTGGCTATTTGTTCTGTCCTCATAGCATATATAGGAGAGGTTCATCCGCGTATCTCGCAACCAAGTCCACAGAGGAGTTTTTCAACATCGACCTGCATCTTTGTTGCGTTGCTCTCTTCAAGTATGGTAATGCGGAAAGTAACACTCAGTCTGTTATCGGAAAGGCCTGAATAAGTATCAATTATCTCGGTCGAAACTATCCTTTCATCATTATCGATGACCTTCTCAAATACCGATGCATCGGCCTCTGCAGGTATCAATACCGAAATATCCCTTCTTGGATGGGGGAGGTTTTTCACTTTCCAACCCTTAAGTTCCTTCTCGGTGTACAGCCTGACATTCTCTGTCTTCAGGTATACGTCCTTTCCACCTTTGGAGATTATCACTGCTCTTGGTGTCACTTTCTTGATCGTTCCCACATGTGTGACGCCTGAGTAGTTATGATAAAGGCCTCTTTCGACTCCCACAGATGCGATCATCTCCTCGAATTCGGATATTTTCGCATTGATGAGCTTGTCCGATCGGTGAAGTGCGGATGGTGTGTCCTTAAAATGCGCAGCAGCCTCTGTCATCTTGTTGCAGAATGCATCAATGTCCTGTTCCCTGACTATCTCTGAGAGGATGTTACACTCACTTATGAATGTCTCATGGACCTTTAACACCTGTTCGTTCTGCATCTGTATGTGCGCGTACAGGTATGGATTCTGCCCAAGTATCCTGCCAACGAAATCGACCATTATCTCATAGACAGGGCTCATGAAACGCCGTGACATGCTAACATCAAAATCAAGGCTTTTGAATGTGTTCCCTATTGTTATGTATGCAAAATGTGTCAGACCCTGAACAACAGAGACGAACTTATCGTGTTCCTCGGGCTTGATGATCTCTATATGTGCACCATTTTCCTCGAAGAGGTTTCGCATTATGGGGAACCACTTCTCAGATCTCCCTTTGGTGGGGCTCATTATCACTATCTGTCCCTGTAATGTCGGAATGGATGGTCCGAACATGGGGTGTGTACCGAGGATCTCAACGCCTTCGGATGCTGTTTCTCTCATTGCCCTGACAGGTTCGGCCTTTATGGAGGTCAGGTCCATCAGCAAGCTTCCCACTTTCATCTTCGGAGCGGTCTCCCTGATCACATCTGCAGTAATGTCTATTGGTACTGTGATGACCACCACATCCGAGGTTCTTATTGCATCGTCAAGGTCTGATGCAAATTCAACTCCCATCTGTTTTGCTATCTCGGTCTTTCCGCTGCTACCCCAGACCACAACTTCGTAACCGTGATCAGTAAAGAACTTCGTGAACCACTTCCCCATCTCTCCTGTGCCGCCGATGATGAGCATTTTCATATGTCCAATGCCTCCATGACAGTTCTTTTCATGATCTCTATGGGTGGTTCTCTTCCGGTCCATATGCGGAAAGCTTCAGCGCCCTGATATACGAGCATCATAATGCCTGTGATATGTCTTGCACCTGCGGTCTCTGCTTCCTGCAACAGTTTCGTCATAAGCGGATTGTAAACTATATCAAAAACTGCAAGGTCTGAATGCATCTGCTCCGCGCTCACAAGGGTTCCATTGGAATGTCCCAGGCCCACAGTGGTGGTATTGATAAGAATATCAATCTCATCAAGGCCCTTGTCAACGATATCAAGGCCGTACCCCTTTGCATCCCCGATCTCTGCAGCGAGCTGCATGGCACGTTCAGGGGTTCGGTTGGCAATGTTCACCCTTGCTCCTGCTTCTGCAAATGTGAATGCGATGGCTCTTGCAGCACCGCCTGCTCCGAGGATCAGGACATTCTTGTCCTTGATCTCGACACCTTCATCCTCGATCGTTCGTTTTGCACCAATGCCGTCAGTGTTGTACCCTTTGATACCGTCCTTGAAGTCAATGGTGTTTATTGCCCCTATCTTTGCAGCAAGGGGATCTGCATCAACGAAACTGAGGGCTGTCTCTTTGAGGGGCACTGTGAGGTTCAATCCTCCGAATCCCATGGCCTTTGCACCCTGGAGTGCGTTTTCAAGGTCGTTCTTCCCAACTCTGAATGCATGGTAGGTGCAGTCCATGTCCAGGGCTTCGAATGCTGAATTGTGCATGATAGGTGATAGTGAATGTTCTATGGGATCCCCAAGGACTGCAAATACCTTCTTCATTCCACCATCTCCATTGCTCTTTTCAGGTCTTCCACTTTCAATTGCCCTGGTGCCACTGCATCGGATACGCTTGCATAGGTAAGCTTTGAGCCATATAGGGGGGCAATTATGCGAGTGTGTTTTCCCATCTGTCCCATGGATATCGTGCAGACATCGTTTACTTCCAGTGTCACTTCCAGCAGGTCCAGTACATCCTGCATATTCTCAGGCATCACTGCAAGTTTTGCAATATCGGCACCTGCGTTGTGGGAGTGGTCAAGGATGCTCTTCAGTGTGGCTTTGTCAGGCGTTCTTTCAAAATCATGCGAGGATATTATTACGGTCTTCTTTTCCTCTTTTGCTTTTTTGACTATCCTGTCCCTGAGCTCTTCATCTGTTTCAAGCTCGATATCCACGGCATCTGTAAGATGCATGATATCTTCCAATAGGGCAATTCTGCTCTCTTCCGTACCTTCCCAATTTCCGCCCTGGGGTTGTAACCTATTGGTTGCAATACATGGGAGGCTGGTCTTATCTTTGACCGTTCTCAACAGGTCTGCAGCCTCTTTGGGGGTAGTTATCCCAAGCAGGTCGAACCTTATCTCGAGGATGTCTGCACCATGTTCGGCTGCGGCCCTGGACTGTTGTAAAGGTTCGTTGCTGATGGCAGCGACGATAGCTGCCCTTTCTTCCAGATCGAACTTCCCTATTTTCAGCATTGCTCATTTCTCGATTATCGTTTCTTCTACCTTCATTCCGAAATGCCTTGCTCCGCCTTCATAGTAGACCATTACTTCATCTCCGGGCTTCAGGTCGGCCACAGAGATGGGTTCTCCGTTTATGTCCACCAGTTTGATGGTCTCGGCGTTCTGGAGGATGTTCTTTATGATCTCTCCATTCACTTCGGCTTCTACGAGCATGAGCGGACGTCTTTCTATCTTGACCCTGCCTACAATACCGGTTCGCTGTTTTCCCTCGGCATTGACAATGGTGACCTCGTCACCGGAGCTGAGCTCGGAAAGATATCTGGTCCTGTCTCCCACTTTTACGTAGGCATGAACTGCTCCGGCATTGACTCGGAACGGGCGGGATGCAACGTACGGGCTTTCTTCGGATTCTGAATGTACCAGGAACATTCCGCTTGCCTGTGAACCCACAAGCATTCCTTCACCTTTGATCATCATGTTGCAGGTATCCACACAGACGCGGTCGCCCATTCCCACAGCTTCGACCTTTGTGACCTTTCCGGGAACAAGTTTAAGGTCCTCGATACCTGAACTTTCTGCTACTGCAACGGTGGCCTTGATGGCACTGGGGTCATCGGAGTCCAGCAGGACACCTTCTGAACCGTGTTCCATGGTCTCAAGGGCAAGCTTTGCTTCATTTTCGTCACGAACGCCGGCAATGATCTTCACATTGCTATCCTGAAGTCCGGCAATGAGGTTCTCAAGGGGGATGACCTTCCAGTCAGTACCTACTATGATAAGGAAATCGCATTCTTTGCCTATCTCCGCGGCAAATTCTTCGTATTTCTTGTTCTGTATCACTACGTAGGCTCCGACGGTCAATCCCTTTTCTTTCAATCGGATCGCAGTGACCATGTCCAGGGAACCAATGGGGTCAGAGGACAATGGTTTTGTTCCATCTCCTTCTCCGCCCTTTCCAACGACCACGATATCGGCACCGGACTTGTCGTCATAGGCAAATGCAGCGACCTGTATGTCGCCAAGTTCCCTTACTTTTTCCACTTCGTCGGAGTTTACAAGCACACAATTGGCACCGGACTCAAGTCCTGTTGTTATTCTGTCCTTGTGAGCTTCCCAGTGGCCTTTATCGGCCTTTATCCAAATTGTCTTGTCCATCATATTATACGCCATTTGGAGTTTATCATTTAAGTGTTTGTAGTGCCTCTTCGACGCTCGTCTTGTGGTGGACGATCTGCGTGATGGCCCTTGTCATCTTTATGGGGTCAGGGTGCTGGAACACATTCCTGCCAATGGCAACTCCTCTTGCGCCTGCTTCCATGGCTCCGCTGATCATTTCCAGGAATTCCTGATCTGTCTCTGTTTTTGGTCCGCCTGCGATTACCACTGGTACGGGACAACCATTGACAACATCCCTGAAACTGTCCACGTCTCCGGTGTAGACGGTCTTGATAACATCGGAACCCAGCTCTGCGCCTACTCTTGCTGCATGGGCTACCATCTCTGGGTCATGTGGATCTGTTATGTTCTTTCCTCTGGGGTACATCATGGAGAGCAGAGGTATGCCCCATTCGTCACATTGTTCTGCAACGGAACCGAGCTTCTTGAGCTGCTCTGATTCTGTTTCTGAGCCTATGTTCACATGGATGGAAACCGCATCAGCGCCCATTTTCATTGCTTCCTCTACCTTGCAGACGAGGACCTTGTCATTGGGGTCTGGTCCAAGGGATGTGGATGCACTCATGTGGACTATGAGACCTACATCGTGGCCGTAGCCTCTGTGACCATGGTAGACCATTCCTTTCTGCATGAGGATAGCATTAGCTCCACCTTCAGCGACCTTATTGATGGAATCTGCTATGTCTATCACTCCTCTGATGGGTCCATCGGACATGCCGTGGTCCATTGGGATGATGACCATGTTCCTGCTCTCTCTGTGCATAATTCTTTCGATTCGTATCCTTTTTCCTATCTCTGCCATATATATCACTCTCTGTTATCAGGTTAATATCGGTATGTATCATCACCGTGTTACTATGTGACATAGTAGCACGGATTAATATTTAAACTTTGTTATTTGTTCCCTTTTGAAGGTGGAATAGTCTTATATATAGATTCATCAATATTGCGAGTATTGACCTTAACGGTGTGATTTTCATCATGAGAGAATTAAAGATCCTTGTTATCAACAACTATGGCCAGTTCTGTCACCTTATTCATCGTACGGTGCGTGACCTTGATATGGATACGAAGATCGTGGCCAACACCACTTCCGTGGAGGATATCCTTGATGAGGAACCGGACGGTCTGATCCTGAGCGGTGGTCCTTCAATGGAGCGTATCGGTCTCTGTCAGGAATATTTGGAGAGCATCGACATTCCTACTCTTGGCATATGTCTCGGACACCAGCTTATAGCCCGAACCTTCGGTGGACAGACCGGTGCAGGCAAGCTTGGTGGTTATGCAGCCATCGACGTTGAGGTGATCGAAGAGGATGATATACTGAAAGGACTTGGTCCAAAGACCTCTGTTTGGGCTTCCCATGCGGATGAGGTCACAGTGCTTCCTGATGAGTTCATTCATCTCGCCCGTTCAGATGTCTGTGAGATCGAAGCAATGCGGCATGAGGACAGGCCCATCTATGGGGTGCAGTGGCATCCTGAGGTTGCTCACACTCAGAAAGGAGAAGAGTTGTTCATGAACTTCTTTGAGGTTTGTGAAGATTACTGAGCTTTAATAGGCTCATATCATTTTTCCATTTCTGCCTGCATGATATTTTGCTTTTAATAATATTTTAACTATATTTCCTTTTTTGAGTTTATTACAATATGCTTAAGGATTTCAGGCGCATGTCAAAAAATCAGGTACGATATATAATATTATGATATGATTTTATATATGTGTTATATGTAAAATAATGTAATGTGTCCTCTGAATATGTATATAAATCATGAACAAAATGTAGGGTCTTTATAATCAATATTAAAGAGAAATTAAGATGGCCAATAGGAATAACATTCCAACTGACATAACGATCGTTGTTTTACTGGTATCACTTACCTGTGTGTTCATACTGCTTCCTTCTTTGAGCGACACTGCTATACGTACTATCCTGGGTCTGCCCATGGTTCTTTTCCTGCCGGGTTATGCACTTATTGCAGCCCTTTTCCCAAAGAAGGATGACCTTGATGGGATCGAGAGGGTAGCACTTAGTTTTGGTCTGAGCATTGCAGTGTTACCTCTTATCGGGCTTGGTCTTAATTTTACTCCGTGGGGGATCAGATTATTGCCAATTCTGGCTTCGGTGTCATTTTTTACTATTGCAATGTGTGTGGTGACAGTGTTTAGAAGGCGTGTCTTGCCCGAGGGTGAGGAGTTCAACGTTCCGTTTAGTGCTGCCTATCTTTCCTTGAAGGATGGGATGTCAAAAAAGCCGGACAACAGGCTTGACATGATCCTTTCTATCATTCTTGTCCTGTCCATAATCGCTTCGATAGTGACCCTTGCCTATGTGGTGGTGACACCAAAGGAGGGTGAGAAGTTCACCGAGTTCTATATTCTTGGTATGGATGGCATGTCCGATGGCTATCCTACGAATTTCACTTTGGGGCAGAGCGGCAATGTGATCGTTGGTGTTGTGAATCATGAGTATGAGATCACTGATTATTCCCTGGAGCTATTGCTTGAGAACGATTCATCCTCTGTGGAGAATGAACGGCTTTACCTGACCCTTGGACACAATGAGACCTGGGAAGGGGAGCTATCATTTACGCCGGAGAGTGTCGGAGGGGACATGAAGTTACAGTTTTTGCTTTATAAAAATGGCAATATGACAGTTCCATATAGGGATCTCCATCTCTGGATCGATGTGATGGAGGGCTGATATGGGTTCAGATGATCTCTACAACTTTTAATGTAATGATCCATGCAAAAGCAATCAATAGTGGGAGTATGATCATGTTGAGATATTTACAAACCGATTTATTCCAGTACTTCGATGCTGATAGTATCTCTTTTGCAGAGAGTAAGAATATAAGTGCTATCACTACAAGTACACCATACTCAGACAACCCTATGTCCGTTATCATTGACAATGCCGTAGATGCTGCTGCTCTTGTAGTTGAAATTATGCTCGTAAGCATTCCATATCGTCTCCTTGGAACAATTGAATAAATTATTGTGTGTTATATATAGCGTTTGAAATTTTGTATATATTTTTGAATAAAAGAGATCGTAATGATCTCTTCCGCTCATCAGTTGTTCTTTTTTCTTCTGGCCAGCAGGAATAATCCGATTAATATTATCGTCTGATTTTTAGATTGTTGTTCTGTTAGTAAATACTGGTTTCGACTGGAAGTTTTTTAAATTTCCATGAAGACCCATTTGTCCTTTCGTTTCCGCTCCTATGGATCTCAGTCCGAAAAGGTTTTTTTCAAAAGAAGGGCATCATCTTCAAGGTTCGGGCTTTCGCATATAACAAGTCCCTTTATGTGGAATTCACGAAATGCTGTCATCATGTCACTATAGTTAAGGTCTGACTCCTGAAGCACCAGGTGGTTCTTCTCCCCCTTCTCTCCATAGGCTATACCGGAGATATGACAGTGCATGTTATCCAGCCCACTCCTTCCGAGTGCATTTTCCACGCTTTCAAGGACGCTTCGGAACTCTTCCATTGTATTATACTCTCCGCAGCTGCGTGCGTGCAGATGGGAGAAGTCTATACAGGGCATTAACCCCTCGATGGCCTTGGCCATCATCAAGGTCTCCTCCAGACTGCCGAATTGTGTCGCTTTGCCGGTGGTCTCCGGGCGAAGCACTACATCGATGCCCTCATCAGCTAGTCTTGAAGTAAGCCCTTCGAGCAGCCCGGTGACCTTATCCATCACCTTTTCGCTGCTCTGACCCTGGTAGTAGGCCGGATGGAATACGATGGATGATGCTCCGCAGAGGGCACCGATGCGTGCTGACTGATAGATACGCTCCATACTGGCCTCGATCTTTTCTTCTTCGGCAGAGTTGAGGTTGATATAATAAGGTGCGTGCACGCTGAGGGTTATGTTCTCTTCTTCGGCGGTCTGTCGGACATTTGCAGCGGTCTCTTCTTTCATGCGAACCCCTCTCACGAATTCCAGTTCCATGCAGTCAAGCCCAATCTCTCTTACTCGCTTGATCCCATCCATGGAGCCTTTCTTCTTTGAGCTTAGGGGGGATCCTGCCGTCCCGAAGAGCAGTTGCTTCATGCCATCCCCAGATGGAGGCGCAGCTCTTTTGCTCGTTCCTTTGAGACCTTTTCTTCCACGAGTTCAAAGAACGTGTCCACATCCTCATCTTCAAGGGACCTTATGTCCTCTTCCCCTTCCATGGCAAGACCTACGAGGTAGTCAAGTTCTTCTCCGGTAAGTCTTTCAAGCCGTTCCCTGAAATCATCAGAGTCCTCTACGAACTTGTGAGATATCGGTCTCAAAATGAACGGATAAGGATGTCCCATTGGTGACATGTGTGTACCGCCGTTCTCAGGTGCAAGCTTGTTGAAGATCTCTTTATCCCTGTCTGAAAATTCTCGTCCCATGAATTATTGTATGGCAGACTGATATAAAATCGTGTCTTTTTTTTGGAGGTGTGTATCTTTGTGTGTGGGTTCTATGTATGGGCTGTCTTCTTTGCATATGTTATAAAATTATTTGCGCAACTATGCAATATATTTTTGTATTACATTGACTTCTAATAAATTATATCTAATATTTTGTGTTCATGCGTAGTTCCGTTATTGGGTTCTTGTATTATATAATCGTTATTAGGCGGCACGATTGCAACCGGGTAGTCTGGCAGGGGCAGTGCAATTAGTGGTAATAGATATATATATTGAATATTATAAGTCTATACGGGAGAGGTGATTTGGGGATGTGTACTTTTGTATTCATCAATACAATTATTATTAATACGTATTCAAAAAAAGATCATGAGGTATGGTAATGACTGTAGTGGCAGCTATTCCTGCATATAATGCTGAGGTCTATATCAAGAATATCATTAAAAGGACGAAGCTCTATGTTGATCATATAATTCTTGTTGATGATGGTAGTAGCGATGCTACTGCTTATATTGCTACCAATATGGGTGCACAGGTGATCAGGCACGGGAAAAATCTGGGCAAGGCTGCTGCACTGGCAACGGCTTTTGAAGAAGCGAAGAAACTAGAACCTGATGTGCTTGTGACCATCTATGCGAATGGTTTTCACAATCCTGATGATATCCCCTCAATATTGAAGCCTGTACTTTCAGAATATGCAGATGTTGTGAATGGTGATTATGTTACTTCACCAGGCATTGTCATTAATAGTACTCCCGAGGACGTGGAGGCTACAAACGGTGCTCATCTAACCAAGGACAGTGGGTTCCGTGCTTATTCTTCAAAGACGTTCGATGTTTTAAAGTTCATAAAGAGCGATCATGCCATTGAGAGTGAGTTGATAGATGATGCTATAATTGCCGGTTTTAGGGTATTTGAAGTGCCTATTAAGATAATTGATCCGGTCAGGAGAGACCTGTTGGCAAGCAAACGCATAGGGGTGATCGTGCCTGCATACAATGAAGAGAAGCTTATCAAACCTACCGTTGAGGGTATTCCCCAGTATGTCGAACGTATCTATGTGATCAATGATGCGAGCACCGATGATACTGCAAAGGTCATCGAGACCCTTAACGACCCGAGGATGTTCGTGACAACACATGAGACCAACAAAGGCGTGGGTGCTGCACTTATCGATGGCTACAAGACCGCATTGAGGGATGATATGGATATTGTGGCTGTGATGGCCGGTGACAACCAGATGAACCCTGATCAGTTGTACAAATTGATCATTCCTATCATAGAGAAAAAGGCAGATTATACGAAGGGCAATCGCCTGATGGACATAGAATATCATGTCGGCATGAGCAGATGGCGTAAGGTCGGTAATGCAGTGCTGACCATTCTGACTAAGATCGGCAGTGGCTACTGGCGCATAATGGACCCTCAGAACGGTTACACAGCTATCTCAAAAGAAGCCCTTATTGGTATTGGACTTGATGAGGTTTACACTTATTATGGTTATTGTAATCATATGCTTGTGAGGCTGAATACCTTTGGTTTCAGGACCATGGACATAACCATGCCTTCTCGATATGGCGAGGAAAAATCCACTATCAAGTACAGTCCATACATGGTGAAGGTGTCTTCGATGCTGTTCAGGAGCTTCCTCTGGAGACTTAAGACTAAATACATAGTGATGAGCTTCCATCCTCTGGTTTTGTTCTATCTCCTGTCGATGGTCCTGATACCTTTTGGAATGCTCTTTGGCATATCCATGGTCATTGCAACCTTAAGTGGGATCGCAGTCCACATGAACTATGTTCTGCTGGATGCACTAATCCTCCTTTCAGGTATGCAATTCCTCCTGTTTGCGATGTTATTCGATATGCAGGAGTCTGACAAGGATATGCGATATCCCGATAAAAGATGACCTGGGTCTGGATAATCTCCCCCCTACTGTCTGTAAATTGTAAGTTGGTGGTAATTTTGATCGAATTTATTTGTTTGGGTATATTGTGTGGTAAAAGAAGGTGGTCGTTGTGAGAGTACTGATAGATATAGGTCATCCGGCACATGTTCATTTTTTTAAGAATACGATATTCGCTTTAAAAGAAAAAGGTCATTCCGTATTAGTCACTGCTTTAGATAAGGAAGTTGCACTCGATCTTTTGGACAAATTTGATATTGATCATATTGTTGTTGGTAAAAAAGGAAAACCAATATTAAATTTATTATTTGAGTGGGCTAAAAGGGACTATTCCATATTAAGAATTGCAAGAAAGTTCGACCCCGATCTTTTAATGGGTATCTCCAATCCCTGCATCGCCCATTCGGCATGGCTTTTGAGAAAAAGTTCGCTTATATTCGATGATACAGAACATGCCTCCTTTGCACATAAGGTAACATATCCGTTTGCAGATCATATATGCACTCCAAGTTGTTTTATGAATCATGTTGGTCCCAAACAGATAAGTTACGAGGGTTTCCACGAATTAGCCTATTTAGCTCCTAATTATTTTACCCCTGACCCCGAAGTTCTAAATGGCCTGGGCTTAAAAGAAAATGATAGATTTATCATATTACGCTTTGTTTCGTTGGGTGCAAGCCATGATGTAGGTCATCATGGTATTCAGAATAAACTTGAATTTGTAAAAGAACTTGAAAAATACGTTCGTGTCCTGATAACTTCTGAAGCAGATCTTGGATCTGAATTTGAAAAGTATAAGATAAAAGTGTCTCCTGACAAATTCCATGATCTGTTGTATTATGCTACTTTATGTATAGGGGATGGCGGTACAACTGCAGCCGAAAGTGCTGTTTTAGGTACTCCTTCGATATATATATCCTCACTCGTAGGTACGATGGGAAATTTTATTGAATTGGAAGAAAAGTATGGTCTGATGTTTAGTTTTTCTAGTTCGAACGAGGGTCTGAAAAAAGCGATCGAATTATTACAAGATCCGGATCTGAAAGAAAAAGGAAGGCAGAAAAGAGATGATCTGCTTGCAGATAAGATCGATGTTACGGAATTTATGGTCAAATATATTGAAACGTATGGGCATCAGTGAAAAAAACCCAATTTAATTGATCGAGTGGTGGATATATTGGAACTGAAAGAAAAGAATCTGTTGTTCATTACACATTCGTACAACAGTTTTCAAAAAGAGATGATCGAATCAGTGTGTAATGATTTTAAAAAATGTCACGTTATAGTCAGATCAAATCCAATAGCAGAGCTTTCAAATTATCTCTCGCTCCCATCTCTGAATAGGTTCAGATTATCTTGTAAAATAGATCTGACTGATCTTCCACCAAATATCTCTGTTACTTCAAGTCCAATCTATTATGCTCCAATAGCTAGTCAATATAAAAAGCTGGGGGATAAACATTTCAGATCGGTTGACAAAAAAATACAAGATGAATCAATTGATTTTGACTTAGTTCATTCTCACTTCACTTGGTCAGCGGGCTATGTTGGTGCAAAGTTAAAAGAAAAATATGATGTCCCTTTTATTGTAACAGCACATGGGTATGATGTCTATGATCTTCCATTTAGGGACTCTGACTGGAATAAAAAGGTCGAATATGTCTTAAATTCGGCTGATCATATTATCACTGTTAGTAAAAGTAATTCGGACTGTATTGACAAATTAGATGTCAGTACTCCAGTTACAGTTCTTCCTAATGGATATGATTCAAACAAATTTTATCCAAGATCTCAGAAAGACTGCAGGGATCAATTGGACCTCCCTCAAGATCGATCTATCATTTTGACGGTGGGCAATTTAGAGAAAGTAAAAGGTCATAAGTATTTAATCGAAGCCATGCAAGAGCTTATCAAATGCAGAACAGATGTTCTGTGTTACATAGTTGGCAGTGGTCAATTGGATAATAAATTAAAAAGGCAGATCGATGAGGCAGGTTTGAATGCTCATGTTAAACTTATAGGTGGAAAGCCTCATGAGGAGATTCCGCTCTGGATGAATGCCTGTGATGTTTTTGTGTTACCCAGTTTGAATGAAGGTAATCCTACAGTCATGTTCGAATGCTTGGGGTGTGGAAAACCATTTATAGGAACAAAAGTGGGGGGAATTCCAGAGATCATAATGTCTGAAGATTATGGTTTATTAGTAGAACCTGAAAAACCCGACGAGCTGGCAGAAATGATCCTGTCAGGAATAAGCATTGTATGGGACTACGACAAGATAAAGCTGTATTCCAGGAAATTTACCTGGGAAAACATTATGAAGAAAAACCTTGAATTGTATAGAAAACTGTTATGCTAATGTAACAATTCTTTTCCAAAGCACATAAATGGGGAAATTTGAATAAAGAATTTCAAATTAGAAAGTTAACTTAAATACCTATTCCATTTTTCACTCACTTCACTACTTTTTCTGCAACAAATAGCCATTATTAGCTTATTAGAATTTATCCAATCTTCATGGCTAAAACAACAACAATATCGTGGAATGATTTTCGATGACTCATTTGAAAATTATCTGGGCAGAAAGTGCATCAATTTGCCAATTTCTTCACTTTCTCCACATTGAATATATTTCAAAGTACATTGAACGTACTTATTACACCAACAAAAGTTGGCACTTTAAGTATAACATTTCCTCAATGATAAAACTCTTCATTGTAATGTGCTTTAGAAACTTATCCTATGATAAAACCATTTCCTCTTTAGATGAAGAAGAAGTCTTATGCTATCCTTTTGTGATGAATATGGCGTAATAAAACTCCCCTCGGGAGGAACTTTACATTATTTTGTTAAATATCGATTAGCTGAAGATGGACTAAACGAAGTAATGATGTTGCTTGGTGAGAAAATCCTTAAACTTTCCCAAATAAAAGAAGCAAAGATAGATTACATACCTCTTGAAGCATCCAGATATGACAATTATGCTGATTATAACGTACACTACAAATGCAAAATGGATAAGGCGCACATCACAATGGTAGGGACATATCCTGTTTTTATGACTTATACGAATGGTGTTAGTTCAGACTCTCCTGAACTTATCAAGCATATTGAAGCTCTAAAAAAGATGAATGCAGATATTGATTTTACTCTGCTGATGGTGGATATGATTCATTTCAAAACCATGCAGATATTTGGAATCATTTGGAAGCAAAACCAGTTATTGCATATTCATCAAATGCTCTTCTAAGCAAAGAGGGTGAAATTGGGAGAATTGATTATTGGGTAAATAAAATGTGGCAAATTAGTGGAGATATCCGAGCAAAAAATGATGAAAAGCTCAAGTTCCTGTATGAAAATGGAAGGCAGGGGCAGGTTGGAATGTATCTTCGAAACTTGAATATTCGTGATGATCTATTTATGAATTAGTTAAAAGAAAGAGCAGAATGTGAAAAGATACATAGACACATGAAATACTGTGAAATTTGATATCAGAACAGTAATGAATGGGAGTCGAGATCTTTATTCAAAATTGAACTTTGTAGCATATCAATTGCTGGTGCTTACTGAGTTACAAAATAAGGTTGAAGGTAGCAATTTGTTTGGTAGTTTTTTTTAAGGAAGGTGTTATCAAACTAGAATGGGGGAATTATGAGCTATAGTCACTCACATAATTTATGATACATCATCTACAATATTCTTTTATGACAACCCCTGAACAAATACCTATTCAAAAATATCTCATCGGTAATTTTTCCAAATCTCAAATTTACACAGAGAACTATGTATCAAATGTTATGCATTTAACTATAATTTGAAATTCTCGAAGGGTTGGCACAAGTTCAGGAATTATAATATAAATCCACAGCAGTATTTGAGTAGATCTTGTTGTTCCTTTGCAGGTAAGTGTACAGTTGAATTTGATTTTCAGATGTTGGGAAATACTCCCCTTCTTCAAATGCCAGCTTTGTATCTATAAATTGCTTTTCTCTGATCAGTATGTAACCTTCGTAATCCGGGATACCATCGTAGGCGCTTATCATATAACTCCTATAATAAGGAAGCTCCAACGCATCTGATTCATTAAATTCTCGTTGTGTAAAATATCTCGAAGTCTCATAATCTGAATGTAGGGTAGATCCAAACGGAACATGACCGGAAACATGGTCATATCCTATCAATTCTTCCTCAATGAAATACTTGCGATTTGTATCCGATTTAAAATAATTAGAATCTTCTGCATTTGATATTATGGAATAAAATGAAAATATGCTAAATAAAACCAATACTATCATAAAAGCAGAACGTATTTTGACATTTTTAGACATTAAATAATATAAAAAAGCAAAAATTCCCGCGCTCATCACGAACGACATAAAGGGAGCAAGCATTAGCATAAATCTATCAAACCTGAACAAAACCATAGATTGCCATAACAATTGAATCGGGTTCGGTGTGTATAGGACGAGTGTGGATAAAGCAAATAAACTAAATACACGAGCATATTTCTTATTTTCTTTCCATAGTATATATCCGATCCCGATCAATGCAAAAAATAAAAAAATCGAAGAGTCAATGTTGTTAACTAAGAATGACCATTCGTTACCAGATTGGACAGTAGCTTTCACCACCGGGGTTTCGAAATACTCTGGCCTGATATGCGATTCTATCACACTTCGAGTAAATGAATATGCACCATAAAACCAGTATCCAATAAACGTGATATTGATTAATACAAAAAAATTGGTGCTTAAATATTTTTTATTACCTGCGATTCGCTCGCAGACAAGTAGAAAGAGCATCAGTATAACCATTTGAATTATTGATACCTGGTGTGCAAGTATGA
>JAIORJ010000188.1 GCA_021108185.1 Methanococcoides sp.
GCGAACTTCCTGAAAGTGAGGGTTTTGAAGAGCTGATAAGGTATACTATTCCTGGATATGTATTGGGTCTTATTGCAGGTGTTTTCCTTGATATGCAGGGTTATCAAAGAAGTCCTATCGGACAATGGCTGGTCAGGACCTTGTCAGGTGAAGGTGAAAGCATACTGGAAGGTATCTATTCAATTCGCCAACGCTTTCTTGGTGGTGCGAGTACAATGGCGGAAGCCTACGGGTGGGGCAAGCTATTTGGGTTGGCAGTGCCCTGGATCATTGATCTCGCCAGCCGTCTTGCAGGTGTGAATGTATATGGTGTTGAGGGATTCTATATTCCTTACTTCTATGCACTTAGTGACCAGATGGGGGCAAATATTTCGGGGATGCTCTTTTTGAAGAGAAAAGAAGGCACCTGGGTTGGAGCGTTCGATAGATATATGCATCATCCGGTGATGGTCGCAAGTCTGGCAATAATAGTCATCGTGCCTTTTGGTCTTTTATTATTGCGTATATATGGTTTCAGCCCAACTACCCAAACATTTACTGCCCTTGAGACCATTGTTGCAAATCTATGCTGGATTCCACCGGTTGTGGGTTGGTATGTGCAGAGAAAAAGAGAGATATGAGGATATTTCATGGTAAAAGATGATGTAAATAGTGCTGTCGAGAGGTACATTTCCTCCGGCAGATCTGAAAAGGATGTTGAACGGAAAGAACATTATTTCAAGATGGCTCTGCAAATACAACCTAAGAATATCCGCGCATTGAACAACATGGGCCTGTTGTTGCAACAGAAAGGTGAGTTTCGGGAAGCTATCAGATATTATGAGATCATACTTGATCTCGGAGTAGTGACAAAACCTTCTCCTATATACTACAATATTGCAGTATGTCTTAAGCGACTTGGTAATCTGGAAGGCGCAAAGACGTACATCAACAGGACACTTGCAAAAAAGCCAGATGAAGAAATTTTCCTGGAATTAAAGGAAGAAATACTCGACCTTCTAAACGGCACTCCTTCGGCGGTCCTGCCGCATACTACTCCCAAAGCTTCAGATATAGGTGCTCCTTATGGGGAATGGGACCCTCCGGCAATAGCGACCTTGGCAAGCCAATTATATTATTCCGGGTGGAACGACTACAAATATCATCGTGGTCTGGGTGAGACTGATCTTAATGAAAAGATCGTTCGTGACAAGCTTGTAAACCGTATCTATTGTTGTCAAACCTGTAAGTTCAATTCCGGGGGAACGTGTCGCAAAAAAGGTAAAGTTGGCAAAAAGGTTCTTCTTGATTCGATCTGTAAACAGTTTTTCCCGCGAAAGACAGATTGAATTGTTGTGGGCTTATGATCTGTTCATTAGGTATGTGGGCACCTCCGTAAGCGCACATATTCCAAAGAACTTAACTATTTATGGGAAAGGTCATGTACTATATCGGCATGTGTGATTTGTTGTTAGGGGGGATATTTGAGCCCCCCTTCTTGAACCACTAAATTTGTACCACCAACCAACATACTCCCTCTCTAGCTCAAATATCACTCCTATTCTTCTGTTCCATAAACTAAATATGCTATACGGAACAATTCTTTTCATATTATAAAAATTAATATTTCTTCCTTTATGGATGGTGTTCGAAATGCATGATTTTTTGAAGTTTATATCATCGGGTTCTTTTTTCATATTATTTATGTTGGTGCTCTTTGCCAGTATTTTAATTGCTCCGGTTTCAGCAGAGACTGTTGTAAGTATATCTCCTTCTGATCATTCGATAGCTACTGGTTCTAATGTAACCGTGGTTGTGTATATCGAACCGGATATTCCTATATCAGGTGCTCAATTTGACCTTTCTTTTAACAGTGATGCACTTTCCGTGGTCTCTATCTCCGAAGGTGACGTTTTCACAAATAATGCTTCTACATTGTTCAATAAGGGCACGATAGATAATTCGGAAGGTACAATTATGAACGTATATAATGTTCTTTTTGGCAAGAATGAGGTGTCGGAGTCTGGAACACTTGCTACGATAGTCTTTGATACAAAAGGACTATTTTCTTCTTCTTCCTCTTTACAATTGAGTAATGTGGTGGTCAGCAATTCCAGTGGCGTTGCGGTTCCGATATCAGTTGTAAATGGTATGGTCACAATAATAGGTGCTCCTGCTCCCTCTGATGGTGAAATCGCCAATACTGGCTCTGGTGGAGGGGGAGGTGGCAGTGGTGGTGCCACGGGAGAGGAATTCGGGAATATCGAGTTTAAAGATGTTGCTGAAAAAAATGTAAGGTCGGGTCAGGTTATCTCATATAGTTTCGATTCTTCTGGAAACCCTATTGTAAATGTTAATTTTACCGGTCGAAAAAATTCTGGTGCTATCTCGACAACCATTGAAGTGCTGAAAAACACTTCTGCTCTGGTGAAAGATGCTCCAAACGGGCTTGTTTATAAGAATGTGAATATTTGGGTTGGTAATGCTGGTTTTGCGACACAGGATAACATAGACCTTCCAGTAATCGGATTTAGGGTAAATTACTCCTGGATGGAGATGCATGGTGTTGATAGTTCGGATATCAGATTGAATCGATACTCCGATAATAGTTGGTCCACTCTTGAAACAAAAGTAATAGAAGAAGATGGGGAATATTTCTATTTCGAGTCGTTAACTCCAGGTTTTTCACCGTTTGCAATTACTGCGGAAGGATTTGAACCTGAATTTGTTGGTGAGGCAGGTTCAAATGGACCTTCAACTACTCAGGATAATCTGCCCGATGAGAAGGCACTTGCTCAGAACACATTAATAATAACTATCCTTTCTATATTTGTTCTGGCAACAAGGCGTAGCAGGATCAATTAAAATTAATGATCCTGCTTCATACCCTTTAGAATCTTCCCGGAAGGAATATTCCTATCAAACAGAAAATTCCTGTAAGCATGTACATTGCATGGGTTGCCTGTTTTTCTGTAAGATTGTAATAATACGGAAGCACCCATTTCAATGTATATGGATTTGGCACTTCAAGTTTCCCATCACCGCGGTCACCACCGAATTTTGCTACTGGGAATTTTCGAACTCTCCAATAAACGTAGAGCAGGAAGTTCACTGTATGGGGGATAAGCATTATGAACCCACTTATGATGAATCCCTGTATCACTATCAATGCACCTATGGTTGCTCCTATTGTAAGTGAGCCGACATTGCCCCAGAATATATGTGATGGGAACTTGTCATAAAGGAAATATCCAAGCAGTGCTCCTGTAACGGCAACTATGGTGAAGATATTCTCCACATCGCCCAGAATTATGGATTTTATAATGAGGGATAAAAGAACTATTGCAGAAAGTCCGGATGCAAGTCCATTGTATCCGGAGTGCATATTCACAAGATTAGATGCCACAAGCACGTATGTTGGGACAATGAACTGCAAATAAAGTATTCCAAGTTCTATATGCCCGATACTTGGAAGCACAAGTGCTGTATGTGTGGCATATTGGATAAGTGGGTAGGAACAATAATACATCAATAGCAGCTTTGGTACCCTTCCGATATCGATCATGTCATCGAGTATTCCAAATATTCCAAAGAGGCAAATCACAATGAGGACCACATAATTTGTGGTAGAGTACTTGAAGAACAGTGATGTGAATGAGATCGAAAGAAGGGCTACCAATAAAATAACTATGCCGCCTCTATCGGGAATTTGTACAAGTTCTTTTTTGTAGTAATCTCTTACAACATGCCCACTTGCAGTAAATTGCTTAATGAAATATGGCATTGAAATTGTAATTAGTATGAGCGGTAATAATAAATTGCTTATGGCTGCTATATTTTGTATCGTTGAAGGAGATTCGAAATTAATCATCTTTGACCCACCATCTTTCGTTTTCCGGTATACTACCTAAAAATTGTATGTACGTTATTTACACTAAAACCATTTCTCTAATAACCTCTCAATTTATATATTTTTGTGATTTGAAAGCTGTTAGAATTGTAAAAAACATTCACCCATAAACAGCTTTATATGATTAAATTACAAATGTAAGGAAAATGACCGATAAACAGAAATTAATATTTCATATTTTTGTTGCATTTTCCTTACTCTATGCAGCTATTATATTCTATCTTTCAGCACAGTCCAGTATTGATTTACCTTCATCTTCACCAATTCCTTTCTATGATCAACTTCTCGATCTTGTGAAAAACAGTAAAATTCCTTATGTGAGCGATATCGCATATTATAGTGCTCATAATTTCGATAAAGTCGCACACATGATCCTATATTTTGGATTCGGAATCCTCCTTCACATTACATTCCGTCATTCCGATAATCTGACGCTTCGAAAATATGCTCCTGTCATTGCTATCTTTATAGGGGTAGCTTATGGGATCAGTGATGAGATCCATCAAATGTATGTTCCAGGCAGAACTTCAAGCTTTGATGATCTTGTAGCGGACAGCATAGGTATAACTCTGGCTCAGATCGTGTTCTGGCTAGTTGTCCTCAAAAGTCTTTTTTTCAGAAAAAAATGAAAAAATGCAATAAGATCGTCAATCTCTTCATTCGATTTTGACGATCTTGTTCGTATTATATGATTCTATGGCTGCTAAAGCGACATTCAATGCATGTTTTCCTTCAACACCTGATACTATAGGTTTCTTGCCTGTTCGGACGCAGTCAATGAAATGCTCAAGTTCCTTTGCTAGAGGTTCCCCTTTTTCGACCTTTGCATTCCTTATCCATTTTGCATCATGTATCGTTACTGTCTGGTCGATGTAATCCAGATATCCGACACCGTGCACTCCAATTACTTCCATTTGCCTTACTTTATGTGGGGTCAGCCAGTTAGTGCTGGCAAGTCCTGCTCTGTCATCCTCAAAACGAAGCATTATGGATGCATGGTCTTCCTGTGAATGTATGTCTTTTCCTGCAATGGCATAGACTTCTGAGACATTGCTTGCGTACATGTAGGAGATCGCATCAATATCATGTACACCAAGATCGAGAATTATACCGACATCCCTTATCCTTGGGTTATAAGGTCCTACCCTTCTTGTAGAGATGGACACTATCTTTCCGAGAAGTCCGCTTTCGATGATCTCTTTCATTTTTGAAGTGGCGGGATTGAATCTCTCGATATGACCTATCATCAGGGTAAGGTCTGCTTTTTCAGCTGCTTCTATCATTATGTCAGCATTTTCAAGCGTGTCAGCGATCGGCTTTTCCACAAGTACATTGGTATTTGAATTTATGGCGTCGAGAGTCACTTTTTTATGAAGGGTTGTGGGAACTACGATGCTTACTGCATCCAGACCTTCTTCTAGTAGTTTATTATAATCCGTAAATGCCTTGACACCATATTGGTTTGCCAGTTCCTCAACTCTTTTCTGGTCGACATCTGAAATGCTTACAAGTTCAACACCTTCCATTTCATTGTATATTCTGACATGGTGTTGTCCCATGGCACCTACGCCAATGACGCCTACTCGGATCATTATCATTCAACTCCCTTTACGACTGCATTGATTATCTGTTTAATTTCATCTTCCGAAACTCCTGGGTGTACTGGTATGGAGAGCACTTCCTTTGATGCTTTCTCACATTCTGGAAGTTTGTCTGTATAACCTGCATCTTTGTAGATAGGCTGCATGTGTATGGGTATCGGATAATATACTCCAGTGCCTATTCCTGCCTGCCCCAGTTTTGTTAGTATTTCGTCCCTATTATTCACCCGGATGGTGTATTGATGGAACATGTGCTCGCATCCCTCTCTTACAACAGGTACGGTGATTCCGTCTGTATTTTCCAGTCCCTTTGTGAGCAAGGCTGCATTTCTCTGTCTTAGGGAATTGTACGAGGGCAATTTCTTAAGCTGTGTTAGCCCTATGGCAGCTCCAATATCTGTCATTCTCAGGTTGTATCCGAGCATTTCGTGAAGATAGCGCTGCTGGGATCCATGGGCACGGATCATTTTTGCTTTTCTGGCGACCTCTTCATCATTGGTCGTCATCATCCCGCCTTCGCTGGTCGTCATGTTCTTGGTCGGGTAGAAACTGAATGCTCCTGTTCCAAAAGAACCGACCTTCTTTCCGTGGTATGCTGCCCCATGTGCCTGGCATGCGTCTTCGATGAGTATCAGGTCATGGTCTTCGGCGATGTCTGCAATGGCCTTCATCTCTGCAGGATGTCCATAGAGGTGGACCGGCATAATTGCTTTTGTATCATCGGTTATCTTTTCTTCTATAAGGGCGGGGTCGACATTGAACGTATCCGGCTCGATATCCGCAAATACGGGTTTTGCACCGGTGTACATTATCGAGTTTGCGGTGGCAATAAAGCTGAATGATGTTGTTATTACTTCATCCCCATTTCCTATTCCGTGCGCAAGGAGGGCAGCATGAAGGGCAGCTGTGCCGGAATTGACAGCAACGGCATACTCTGTTCCAATATAGCTTGCAAATTCTTCCTCGAATTCTGCAACACGTTTACCTTCTGCGATCATTCCTGAGCGAAGCACTTTACACACGGCTTCTATTTCTTCTTCGCCGATATCTGGTTTTGCTATTGGGATCATTCTTAGCCTCATTGATGTAATTAGATTTTGTTCAACGTTTGCAGTTCTTCGTTCAGTTCTTTTATTTCAGCAGGGCAACCGATGGCCAGTTTCCATGCAGGTACATTCTTTGTTACCAATGCTCCACCTGCGACCATTGCTCCTTCTCCTATTTCCACTCCGGGGAGTATTGTGGCATTTGCACCTATGGATGCACCTTTTCTTATTATTGGACCTTCGGGATTATACTCTTTTCTGATGGGGTATTTGTCATTGGCCAGAACGGCGCAGGGTCCGATGAATACATTGTCTTCTATTTTCACATGCGTGGGTATGTAGACATTACCCTGTATGCTGACGTTGTCCCCTATTGTTACATTCCCGTCGATTATGACATTGGTTCCGATAAGTACGTTATCTCCAATGGTGGTGTTCTCACGTATCATACAGTTGTGGCCTGTCCTGAAATTATTACCTGTCCTTACGTTGCTGAATATGGTTGTGTTTGGTCTTATGAACGAGTTCGAACCAATTGTACAACCTGTATATTCTGCTTCTTCAGCTGTCATTCCTTTTTCCAGCAGTCCCGTGAGGATCGAATGTTCGGGATAGCCAAGGAGCACGTTCTCAAGGACTACTGAATTGTCCCCTATGGAACTGGTTCCAAGTATCTTTGCAGATGAATGAATGTTTGTATATTTTTCCAATGTTACCACCTAATACGAGATCCCCTTTTGTTAGTTTATCATGTATGGTCTATGCTAATATAGCATTTTTGTCGTAAATTAAATTTATCTGCAGATTATCAATCAAAACCTTATTAAAGCTAAACTGCAATTGCACCCACTATGTTTACGATTCTGACAGGGTCACAGTTCGGTGATGAAGGAAAAGGAAAGATCGTTGATCTGCTATCAAAAGACTACGATCTTGTTGTCAGGTTCCAGGGCGGGGATAATGCAGGCCACACGGTGGTCGTTGGGGATGATGTCTATAAGCTCCATCTGATCCCATCCGGTTTCCTGCTTGATTCAAGGGTTCTGATAGGTCCGGGAACTGTCCTTAATCCAGAGGTTTTGGCAGAAGAGATCGATATGCTTGGAAAGACAGGCGTTGAAGTGTCTTCTGATAAATTGGGTATAGATGCTAAGACGAGTATCATTATGCCTTATCATGTTGAACTGGACGGCCTTCGTGAATCATCACGCAAAGAGAAGATCGGTACTACTAAAAAGGGTATTGGCTTTGCTTATGTTGATAAGATCGCAAGGGATGAGGTCCGAATGTCGGACCTTGTGGATTCTGAAAGGTTCATGATCAGGCTTACTGAGATGGCTGCATCCAAGGAGGCTGCTATCAGGGAACTTGGCGGCGATCCTTCAATAGTTACTGATGCTGAATTGATGGACAAGTATGTGAAGCTTGGTCAGAGACTTGCTCCGTATGTCACTGATGTTTCCTATGAGATAAATGAAGCTATCTCTGAAGGTAAGAATGTACTGGCCGAGGGTGCGCAGGGCACTTTCCTTGATGTTATTCACGGTACTCAGAAGTTCGTTACCTCTTCCAGCACTATTGCAGGTTCTGCATGTGCAAATCTTGGTGTCGGCCCGACAAAGGTTGATGAGGTTCTGGGAATTGTGAAAGCTTATATCACAAGGGTAGGCGAAGGCCCGTTACCTACTGAACTTCATGATGAGGCCGGAGCGCATCTTCATGATGTGGGGCACGAGTTCGGCACTACTACAGGCAGGTCCCGCAGATGCGGATGGTTCGACCTTCCGTTGCTCAGGAAAGCGATAAACCTGAACGGTTACACCAGTGTTGCATTGACTAAATTGGATGTGCTTTCAGACCTTGATGTCGTTAAGGTTTGTGTTGCATATGATCTCAATGGTGAAAGGCTAGACTATCCACCGGAAGATACTTCCCTTTTGAGCATGTGTAAGCCTATCTATGAAGACCTTGAAGGCTGGTCCGATGATCTTACGGGTGTGAAGAGCTTTGAGGATGTTCCTCGGGCTGCCCGTGATTATGTGGAGGCGCTGGAGGGTATGATGGGAGTCCCTATCAAATATGTGTCCGTAGGGCCTGGAAGGGCACAGACTTTCGAAAAATGAGGGTAGTTTCCCTTAATTTCTTTATCGTATGAGATGAGGATATGGGACACTGCCGAAACACGTATATACTAATCAATAAATTACACCCTATTTCCATGTACATATTGTGATAGAGTATGACTTGTTTTCAACAAGTTTACGAAAGATCAAAATATGCAGAAATTCAATCGATACATTTCATTCCAAGGAGGATATAATGACTACAGCATACGACGTTCCTGCTTCAGATATTATTGCAAAGCTGGCAGAGAACCTAAAAGAGAATGATCAGATCAAGCCACCCGAATGGGCAGCTTTCGTTAAGACCGGTGTTCACAAGGAGCACGCTCCAGTTGACAAAGACTGGTGGTACACCCGCTGTGCAGCTATCATGAGGACTATTTATATGCAGGGTCCTGTTGGTGTTGAGAGGCTCAGGTCTGTCTATGGTGGTAAGAAAGGTAGGGGTGCAAACCCATCCAAGAAAGCAAAGGGCAGTGGCTCTGTTGTGAGAGAAGCATTCCAGCAGCTTGAAACTGCAGGTTTTGTGCGCAAGCTGAAAAGCGGTAGGGTTATCGCTCCTGCAGGTCAGTCTTTACTTGACAATCTCTCTACTGAAGTCAAGAACGAGCTTGTTGAGACCATTCCGGAACTTGCAAAATACTGATATGGTTATTGGGAGTTTGCTCCCATCCATGTCACTCCTAAGTTGCCTGTCAATGACCCAGCGGTCATCTTTGATATATAATAAATGGATGTGATCTACAGTGGATGATCTTGAAGCTATCCGACAAAAAAGGCTCGCAGAGCTCCAGCAGCAGCAGCAGCAGCAGCAATCATCTCCACAGAATGATGCTCAGGCTGCATATCAGCAGGAGCAGGCACAAGCTGAAAGGGACGCGCAGGTTCAGGCAGTTCTTCGTCAGGTCATGACACCTGAGGCGCGTGAGAGATTGACTCGATTGAGGCTATCTCGCAAGGAATTGGTTGAACAGCTTGAATCCCAGCTTGTGATGCTTGCACAAAATGGTCGTCTTCAGACAAAGATAGATGATGAGAAGCTTAAAGTTCTTCTTACACAGATGCAGCCACAGAAACGCCAGACTTCCATAACTCGTATGTGAATATGAAAGCTCATGTACTTTTCAGTGGAGGTAAGGACAGCTCATTGTCGGCTATCATGCTTGACCCCTTTTTCGATATCGAACTTGTGACATGCACATTTTCGATACTTCCGGTGGGGGATATTGCAAAAGTAGCGGCTGATGAATTGGTTTTCTCCCACAGAGTATTGGAGCTTGATCGTACTATTCTGGAAACTGCATTGAATACCATTATTGAGGATGGCTATCCGAAGAACGCGATCAACTTCATACACAAGAATGTGATCGAGGCACTCGCAAAGGATGATGCAGTGTCAGTGATCGCTGATGGTGTGAGGCGTGATGATCGTGTGCCAAGGCTTACGGATCCAGAAATTCGAAGCATTGAGGATCGGTTTGGTGTGAAATACATCTGCCCTCTTCAGGGATATGGTAGAAGTGCGGTCAACATGCTTGTTGAAAAGCATCTGGTGATCGATGAAGGTCAAAGTGACAGTATTGCCAAGGCAGATTATGAGACAGAGTTGCGTGAACTGATAAGGCAACAATATGGAAATGAAAAAGTTATCGATATATTTCCGCAACATTTGCAATCAAGAGTTTTAAAGCGTATCTGATATATGTTCTTTTTTGAACATAAAGATGATATCAGATGGGGAATCTTATTGCCCATAGATTAATGATTTATAGGATAATCGATTTATAGACGCAAATCTTTATGATTGGCGTTACAATTAATCAAATCACAGGTGAGATAAGTGAGCCACAATACAAAAGGACAGAAGATAAGGCTGGCAAAAGCGCATAATCAGAATCAGCGCGTACCAACCTGGGTGATCATCAAGACTAACAGAAAGGTTGTTAGCCACCCAAAGAGAAGGCACTGGAGAAGGAACAGTTTAGACGTGAAATAAGGTGATGACAATGGCAGAAGACGCGGTAAAGGAACAGATCTACACTATTCCACTTCGTGAAGCAAAGCTTGCTCCAAGGTGGAAGCGTACCAGCAGAGCTATGTCTCTTATAAGAAAATATCTTGTAAGACACATGAAAGCAGATCCTTCACAGATTAAGATAGATGCTACTATTAACCACAAGATCTGGGAACGAGGTTCTCAGAAACCACCATCGTCCATTCGTATTCGAGCTGCAAAGTTCGAAGATGGAGAGATCCAGGCAGAACTTGCTTGATCTTAAGATGGATCTTATATCGTATAGCATAGGACAATAATGATCAAAACAGTGAACATCTATGATAACCCTGTATTAGGGGTATTTGCCACATGTACGGAAGATGTGGCTATCGTTCCTATCGGTACTGCTGGAAAGGCTATCGACTTGCTTGCAGAACAGCTTGATGTAAAGGTAATCTCTACATTGATAAATGGCAGTATTGTGGTAGGTTCACTTTCCAAAGGCAATTCAAATGGTTTCCTGATATCAAGGAATGCCAATGTCAGTGATCTCAAAGACGTTGAGGTCCCAGTCGAAGTGCTTCCAGATATGCTCACAGCCGTTGGAAATGTGATATTGGCAAATGATACGGCAGCACTTGTACATCCGGAAATGACCGATAGCTCGATAGAAGTGATCTCAAGGGTTCTTGGAGTAGATGTTCACAGAGGCACTATTACAGGCCTGGGAACTGTTGGAATGACAGGCGTTGCCACGAACAGAGGTTTACTGGTCCACCCAATGGTGACACCGGATGAACTTTCCGTTCTTGAGGATGTGTTCGCTCTTCCTGTCGAAGTGGGTACCACTAACTATGGTTCACAAGCAGTAGGCTCAGGGTTGCTCGCCAATTCAAAAGGATATGTAGCAGGTTCCAATACTACGGGTCACGAACTCGGAAGGGTTGAGGACGCACTGTTCTTTGCTTGATCATTGGTCTTTAAATTAATAAATATAACAGGTGATTTCATATGCAGAATTATGTTGTCAAAGGCACATTCAAAGCAGGACATTCTTGGGAGAAGTTCACCAAGAACGTCGAGAGCCAAAATGAAAAGAATGCTCGTGATAAGACATTGTCCACTTTTGGTAGTAAACATAGGATCGTTAGGGCATTAATTAAGATCGAGAGTGTCACAGAGGCATGAGATCTATGTCAGAAATAAGTGAACAGGACGCACGAAATCTCGCAGCGCAACATCGCGAGTTGCAGCAGAATGCTGAATCAGTTAATCAGCAGCTCGGTATGGTGCAGATGTCCATTGAGGATTGCACACGTGCCATCTTAACTCTGGAGGAGCTTAAATCCGCTTCCGGTGCTATTAATACGATGATTCCTCTGGGAGCAGGGGCATTGATACATGCAAATATTGCAGATGTCGATAAGATCGTTGTAAGTGTCGGAGCAGGCATCAGTGTGGAGAAAACTCCGGCTGAAGCCATTGATACGCTCACTCAGCGCAAGGAAGAGCTCGGCAAGGTTGTTGAACGCTTGAATGGAACCCTTACTCAGATAGGGCAGCGTCTGGCTTCAATTGAATCAACAGTTGGAAACAGACCTCCGCAGTGATCTTGTTCATTATGTTCTGATTCCTTTTTTATTTTTATCATTTTTAAGGATGAGTTTTAGTGTTTAATAAGCTCAAGGAAAAACTTGGTAGTTTCAAACAATCGATTGGTAAGACGATCGATGAGAAGGCTGTTGAGTTGAAAGAGCCTGTCGAAGAGATTGTTGAGGTCGAACCGGCAGAAGGACCAGTATCAACTCCAGAGGTTTCGGAAAACGTTTCTTCTTCTTCTGAAGAAAAGCTTGACAAAGCAGAAGCTCCCGCTCCGTTAAAACAAAAGATCGGTTTTGCTCAAAAGGCTAAAGCCCTTGTTTTCGAAAGGGAGGTCATACTCGATGGAAGTGATATTGAAGATTCACTCTGGGAGCTTGAAATGGCTTTGCTTGAGAGCGATATTGCTATCAATGTCGCAGAGGCGATAGTCGAGTCCGTGAAAGGAGAACTTGTGGGAAGTCGCAAGAAGCTTGGAAAGAATACCGGTGAGCTTGTGGAGAATGCATTGAGGAGTGCTATCTACAAAGTCATGTCTGCAAACGTTTTTGATCTTGATGAGTATATCAGGGATGCGAAAAAACCGGTTCATATCGTTTTCATAGGTATTAATGGAACTGGAAAGACCACAACCATCTCAAAAATGGCAAAACGCCTGAAAGACATGGAATATTCCGTTGTCATTGCAGCCGGTGATACTTTCAGGGCAGGGGCTATCGACCAAATTGCTATTCATGCAGAGAGGATCGGCGTAAAACTGATCAAACATCAGGAAGGCGGTGACCCTGCAGCAGTTGTCTATGATGCTGTACAGCACGCAAAGGCAAACAATGTAGATGTCATACTTTCCGATACGGCCGGTAGGATGCACACCAATGTGAATCTCATGGCACAGCTTAAGAAGGTTTGCCGTGTAAGCTCTCCCGATCTCATAATCTTTGTGGATGAAGCAGTTGCAGGCAATGACGCTGTAGAACGTGCTCAGCAATTCAATGCCGCTGTTCCAATTCATGGCTCGATTCTAACGAAAACAGATGCTGATTCCAAAGGTGGTGCAGCAATATCCATTGCCTACATAACAGGTAAGCCAATTCTGTTCCTCGGAATGGGTCAGGGGTATGACGACCTTAAAAAGTTCGATCCTAAATGGTTCGTAGACCAGTTGTTCGAATAATTACAGAGGGAGCAAACTCCCTCTAAGTTTAATTTCTGTTCTTCAGTCCCTTCTGCAGACTGCCTTAATTTCAGTTGTAAGGTCTTCCAGTCTTTTTTCGACATTATTTCCTGATGCGATAATATCTACAAAAGCAGAACCTACTATAACTCCGTCTGCACCTGCAGCTATGATCTTTGCAGCTTGTTCTGCATTGGAAATTCCGAAACCAACAGCTTTCGGGATGTCTGTCCTGACCCTTGAAATTATGTCTGAGGTCGCAGCTGTGACGTCGGATCTTGTTCCTGTGACGCCTAATCTTGAGACAATATACACAAAGCCGGACGTCTTAGACAATATCATCTCTATTCTCTCATCCGTAGTAACCGGGGCTACTAAGAATATAAGGTCCACTCCTTCCTGTGAACAGCAGTTTGCAAGGTCATTGCTTTCCTCTGCCGGCAGATCAGGGATGATCAATCCACTGATGCCTGAACTAACACAATCCTTTACAAATCTTTCAATTCCTCGTTTGTATATCAGATTATAATATGTCATGCACACAAGTGGGACCTGCACATCAAGGTTTGCCACAAGTTCAAAATACCTGTCCGGGTTCATTCCTGCTGAAAGTGCTCTTTCAGATGCTGCCTGTATGGTAGGTCCGTCTGCCACCGGATCAGAGAATGGCAATCCCAGTTCAATAATATCTGCACCGCCTCTTATGAGCGAATCAACAATTTGTGGAGTCGACTCAATATCTGGATCTCCTGCACAAACATAAGCAAGAAGTGCTGTCTCATTCCTGTTCTTTAGTTCATTGAATTTATCAGCTAATTTCATATCACTTCCTCCTTTCGAGTCCGATCACGGTTTCAAGGTCTTTATCCCCTCTTCCGGAGAGATTGATCACCACAAGCTCGCCAAGTTCACCTGATTCTGCTGCTTCCATAACATGTGCCACTGCGTGAGATGATTCCAGTGCAGGGATAATACCTTCTACACGACTTAGTTCGTGGAATGCTTCCAATGCCATATCATCATTGACAACGCGGGGTAGAAGTCTTCCAATATCTGCAAGATGGGCAAGTTCAGGACCTACTCCTGAATAATCCAATCCTGCTGAAATGGAACTTGATTCGAGGATCTGGCCGTACTCATCCTGAAGGATACGTGTGCGAGCACCCTGGAGAACGCCATCCTCTCCCACGGACAGTGATGCCGAATGAAGTGCAGCATCCTTGGTATATTTCATACCTTTTCCGCCTGCTTCTACTGCTATAAGTTTCACGTCCTCTTCAATGAACGGGTAGAATATGCCCATGGCATTACTGCCGCCACCCGTACAAGCAACAATGGAATCTGGATAACGTCCCTCCTTTTCCATTATCTGCTGCTTGACCTCATTTCCGATCACGCTCTGGAAATCTCTTACCATCATCGGATATGGATGTGGTCCAACTACTGAACCTATCAGATAATGTGTATTCTCTACATTTGAGACCCAATCGCGCAGTGCTTCGTTGATAGCATCTTTAAGTGTCCTTGAGCCGGACTCGACCGGATGTACCTCTGTTCCCATGATCTCCATTCGATAAACGTTCATGCGCTGCCTTTCAGTGTCCTTGGCACCCATATACACATGTGTTTCGAATCCCAGATTAGTCCCTGCCATGGCAGTGGCAGTGCCATGCTGGCCTGCTCCGGTCTCTGCCACAAGTCTTGTCTTTCCCATATACTTCGCAAGCAATGCCTGGCCGATCGTGTTGTTCAGCTTGTGAGCTCCACCATGTACAAGATCTTCCCTTTTCAGGTAGATCTTTGTGCCGTATTTTTTGCTAAGGTTCCTGGCGTGATATAGAGGTGTTTCCCGACCTGCAAAATCTTTCAGATAATAATTAAGCTCCTCCAGGAATTGTGGGTCGTTCCTGTACTTCTCATATCCCTGCTCAAGTTCTTCGAGAGCAGGCATCAATATCTCGGGGACGAACTGTCCGCCGTACTTACCATATTTTGTATCGCTCATATCATACCTCCCTATTATCATTAAATAGTGTCATCAAGTGCATCGACCAGTTCTTTGGTCTTTCTATAAATGTCTCCATCTTTGACAATGGAAGTTCCTATAAGTATCGCATCAGCGCCGGCTCTCATCATCCTTCTTGCGTCTTCAGGTGTGTGTACGCCACTCTCACTGATCACAAGGTGCTCTTCACCTGTCCTCTCATCGTACTTCTTTATTATCGGTATAAGTTCCTCTGTGGTGGCAATATCCACCTCAAGGGTTGTAAGGTCGCGATTATTGATGCCTACTATCTTTGCTGAACTATTCTCAAGAACATATGTAAGTTCTTCCGCATCATGTACTTCCACAAGGGGTTCAAATTTCTTGGATCGTGCATATTCAATGAATTCCTCCAGTCTCTCGTCGAGAAGGCCTGCGATCAATAATATAAGATCACTTCTTACTTCATCGAATTGCACCTTGTCAATAATAAAATCTTTTCTCAGGACCGGTAATGAAATAGCTTCTCTGACAGCTTTAAGATTGTCAGTAGAACCTTCAAAGAAATCCGGTTCTGTCAGAACAGATATGGCAATAGCTCCTGCAGCTTCCATATCCATGGCTATTTTTCCCGCTTCTTCCGGTGAAATGTCCATTATTTTCATAGATGGGGATGCAGGTTTGACCTCTGCGATTATCGGAACTTTTCCACTATTCTTTTTCGAGTGAATAGCTTCAATTATCTTCTCTATCCCCTGTGTATTCCCATTCAAAGTAGGGTGATCTTCCGCTTCATAAAGCGTTTTGATCCGCTTTTCCGTAGAATTGATAATTTCATGTATTGCAGAGTGCATAATAACCACTTGTGTACATTGACGTATGAATATGTACATAAGATTTATTCTATATACACCTTTCGCCATTATGGAAGACGATCAAGCATTGCCTGCATGCTCTTTGTCTTTTTGTAGAATGCAGATGAATACTTCAAAAAATTAGCGGCTATTAATCCCCTTTCTGTTATCACATAACCGCCGCGTTGTACTTTCTCTGCAAGCCCCTCTAATTGGAAGACGCTCTTCATCTTACTTCCAATACTTCCTCTATCTGCAAATTGGTCTGTGTATGCCCTTATCTCTGCAAATTCCGTTATCTTACCTTCATTTTTCTTTAGAACTAATAATATAAGGCGGTATTGAATATCTCCTGGTCCTTGATTTATCCCCAATGACTGGTAGAATTCTGCTACCTTCTTTTCATGTTCAACATCTATTCCATCAGACATAGTCACTATCCTCGGAATCCATGTATTCATCTTCGTCAAAAGGTTCGTATTTATGCTGCCTGATGCCTAGCTTTTCCTGTAATGTCAGTGGTGGGAAGTATGAAAGGTATGCAAGAACCGTTCCTATTAGGACAAAGGTCCTTGCAACAATCTGCATGCTATCAAATGTCGTGACCATATCAGTTAGCATGAAATCGATGACGAATGAGATCGACACAAGCAGCAGTACGGTGTGGTATCGCATTCTTTTCGATATCTTCCTAAGGAGAATCAACAGCATTATTCCAAGGATCATGGCCGTGGGGATGATAAAAAGGCCAAGCAGGTATATGTTGATCGCAATGTTACTATTTATGCTGATAATTGAAGACCAGTAGGTTGCTACTGGTTCTATTACTCCGTTAGTCAAAAGGAACATCAAATATGATGCTCCAAAAATTGCGAATATTATACTTACGTAGCTACTTGCCTGTTTGTTCCCTGTTATGACATAGATGATAATGTATGCCAGTGGCACGGACACAAAAGCAAAAGGAATGGATGCTATGTAATACATCAATATGTCAACTTGTGTATTGTTCAGGTAGGCTGCTATCATCCGAAAGGCTGTAGGGTAGTAAGTAAATGCTACAAGTAGCCAGAATGTGATCAATGCATAAAGGGTAGGCTTTGAATTTTGTTTTTCCAGATTCTTATTTTTAGCAAGTACCCATGCAAATGTCAAAGAGATCACTGCTATTGCAAAACAAATTGTGATATTTAGTAAAAGCCCAGTACTCATTTTGTTCATCTCGTTCGTTAGTATTTGAAAACTTTCTAATATGAATTTATTTACGTTCTTTTCTACAGTGTTGGTTCTTGTTTGGATTTTCCAACCGTGCAATATATATACAAAAACACATAATACTAATTATGATGAGCATATGATGAAAATGCTATATAACATTATTTGTTTGAAATTTCAAACGATAGTCTTATTGTGTGTTTCATCATCGCCGCATTGTGTTTAGGGGATGTCAAAGTTGATCTCTAACGATTTTGTGTCACTGAATAAGGGTTTCAAACACTTATGCAGTTCACAATTCCCGTATTCAGATCAAAAGAAAGTTACTTCCTCTATCCATAAAGATAGAAATATTCCAATTATCTGATTAACTTAAAAAATAGGAGATTAATGAATGAAAGCAAACAAACATCTGATGATGAATAATGATCGTGCTCAGGCAGGAAT
>JAIORJ010000002.1 GCA_021108185.1 Methanococcoides sp.
CTCTATCCAACTCTTTTCTTAAGTGATCCTAAACTCAATAGTTGTGACTTTATTTCTCAGCATTTCCAAAGAGCATTAATTTAATTTCTGACAGATACAAATCGAACTTTTTTTTATTGCTCTTCCTTTTATATTACTATCAAAAGGAATGCACTAATACAACAAACGCTCTCCTCCTCAATATCAATGATTGATTTAAATGTAAGCAGTCAAACATCCTTATTCAATTAAAAATGTATATTCTGATTTTTTTGTTAAAGAACAAAAACTTGATATCCTCTAAAATCAATATTAACAGTGGAGTGTAACACTATGCAATGCAATGTATGCGGAGTTGAAACTGATAAAACATATTGTACAGATTGTGAACAGATAATGGAACAGATCATCAAACAGGTAGGAGAAAAGCGATGGGCAGCTATAGACGATTGCTCACATATCTATCCAATGGTAAAAAGAGCTGTCAAAGGGGAGCTTAATATAAACGATATAATTAATGCACTGGAAGTTGAAGACTGACACCGTAAAAAGGTGAGATGCGAATGTTCTATTCTTTCTCACCTTCTTTTACTGTCGCTTATTTTGTCAGGCAAAGCAGTATTGCCAGATCCTCTTCTGCCTGAAGTGCATGTGGTGCATTTGCCGGCATGAAAATGAAGGTACCTTCTTTCATCTCTATATCCTTATCGAACAATTTGAAAATACCCTTTCCTTTTAGAACCTGAACAACTCCGTTCTTCGTAGAAGTATGTTCATCAATGTTCGTTCCTGCAGCAAGACACATCAAGGTATAGTTATAGCCTTCTGCCTTGGCAAGCACCGTACTGAATATTCCCTCTGAAGGGAACTGCATCAATTCACTTAGATCCTTTGAAAATCCTTTATCCATAAATATCACTCCTTTTCCACAAGTGCTGTGCTAAGATATCTCTCTCCTGTATCAGGAAGAATAACAACTATCATTTTACCTTCATTCTCCTTCCGTCTTGCAACATCCAAAGCTGCAAAAAGAGCCGCTCCAGATGAGATGCCTGCGAGGATCCCTTCCTTTTTGGCAAGTTCACGTGTCGTCTCAAATGCCTCTTCATTACTGACCGTTACAATTTCGTCAATGATGTCCATGTTCAACACATCCGGCACGAAACCGGCACCTATGCCCTGTATCATATGTGGTCCCGGACTGCCGCCGGAAAGTACTGCTGAATCCTTAGGTTCGACGGCCACTGCCCTAAATCCGGGCTTACGGGACTTTAGCATCTCTGAAACACCTGTAATAGTTCCGCCGGTACCAACGCCTGCTACCAGAATATCTACCTTTCCTTCGGTATCATCCCATATCTCCCCAGCCGTAGTACAGCGATGGATATCAGGATTTGCCGGATTCATGAACTGATGTGGAATAAAAGAATTTGAAGTCTCCTTTCCAATCTTTTCCGCTTCCTCGATAGCTCCCTTCATACCATTGGGACCAGGTGTAAGCACTATTTCAGCTCCAAGGACCTTTAATATGTTTCTTCTCTCAACACTCATGGTCTCAGGCATTGTCAATATAAGCCTGTAACCTTTAGTAGCACAAACAAAAGCCAGCCCAATGCCTGTATTTCCGGAAGTTGGCTCGATGACTATGGCTCCCTTCTTGAGCACTCCCTCCTGTTCTGCAGTCTCTATCATGTTCAAAGCAATACGGTCCTTGACTGAACCCAGAGGATTAAAAGCCTCCACTTTTGCAAGGACAGTGGCATAGCACCCCTTAGTTATCCTGTTCAAACGTACAAGCGGTGTATTTCCAACAGTTTTTGTTATATCTTCATAGATCTTTTCCATATCAAAACCCCCCATAAAATAAAATGTTTAAAAAATAAATGCTCTTTCAGGAAGATGATCTCTCCTTGAAAACCAGCTTTGGCTCTTCTATCAATACTTTTGTGTCTGCCGGTACTGATCTTGTCAACCAGACATTACCTCCGACAACGGAACGCGCTCCTATGACGGTATCTCCGCCAAGGATAGTTGAATTGGAATAGATCACTACATCATCTTCTATCGTGGGATGTCTTTTAAGGTCACGAAGGATCTGCCCCTTTTCATCCCTCGGGAAACTTAGTGATCCGAGGGTAACCCCTTGATATATCCTTACATTATCCCCTATCAACGAAGTCTCTCCTATGACCACTCCGGTTCCATGATCTATGAAAAACCCTTTTCCTATCTTTGCACCGGGATGGATATCGATACCAACCGCGCTGTGGGCATATTCGGTCATGATGCGTGGAAGGATCTTAATACCCTGTTCATGTAACTCATGGGCCACTCTGTAAATCATAAGTGCAAAAATTCCCGGATAACTGAAAATGATCTCATCGTAACTCTTCGCAGCCGGATCTCCATTATATGCGTTGACAATATCAGTAGCAAGAAGTGCCCTGATCTGCGGTATCTTCTTTAACAGTATGATCGTTTCTTCCTGTCCTTTGTCAATGCACTCTGCACAATCCTCTTCTTTGCGACGGCACTCATGAAGAATACTGTTCGTCACCTGCTTTGAGAGTTTCTCGAAAAGTTCGGAGATCTCACTTCCAATATGATACATCAGATTGTTCTTTTCAATCGTTTGGTCGCCAAAATAACCCGGGAAAAGCACATCTTTAAAAAGATCGATGATCTCAACAATGGAGTCTCTTGATGGTATGACCGCTGAATCAATATGCTCGAAGCAACCTTTATCTGAGCAGCTATTTACAATGGAATCGATGATCGCCGGCAATTTTGAACGATAGTTCATTCCCATAATTGAATATTGCATCGAACATCGCTCTGTTTTTTTGTCTAACATATCCTGTGTCTACTCCTCAAATATCTCATCGGCTTAATATATTTTAAAATAAAACTTAATTTGGAATGAAATGCACTTAAATATTGAACCTTAAATATTCAAAGTTGTTAATCATACCTCTATAATTTAATGTGGTATACTTTGATTTAAGCATTATGACATATTTTGCCGGTTTTATATGAATACTCAAAAAGAATTCCATAATATTTTTAAACTGGAAGCCTAATTCTTGTAGTATGGAATTTAGGAGATCGTTCTCATATTTTTTAATGATCTTACTATTCATCTCATGTATGGGCTGCATCTCAGATGATGTTCCATCAAACAATAATGACCGGTATACCGATCAAGTTCTTCCTGGTCCAAATGTTGAAAACCATAGTGTAAGCCTCAAAAAGACGGCAGTTCTTGACATTGAGAACGGTTATTCTTTGAAGTTGTTGGAAATAAACAGGAAGGATAATTATGTTCGTTTCTCCTTTAGAAAAGAAGGTCAGGAGTATTTAACCTCTAAATTGATCACTGGTAGTACATATAGCATAAAAGACCCTAACGGCGAGTACGTTGTCTATTCAGTGAACGTGAATAAGATCTACGATAACAGTTTTCTCATCGACCTGACCTATAAGACAAAGGCTGCCATCTCTCTGGAAGTTCAGGTTCCAGATACTGATCTCCAGAAAGTGCCTGAATCTAGTATCGGCAGTGATACTATAACCCGATATTATGAGTGGGAATACGATGGTACTAAATTCAGTATGACAGCCGAGTATTACAAAGACAGCTATGAGACATATTCCGAAAGAACCAGATCCCGTGATTTTGACAAGTTCGTAACAGACACATATGATGATACGTTAATATCCCAACTTACTTCCCATATGGAAGAAATGGCCCACGATGGTGGTTATGGGGAAAATGATATCCCCTACATAACCATGGCCTTTGTGCAATCGCTTCCATATGTAAGTGATAGTGCTTCAGCTGGTTATGATGAATATCCGAGGTTCCCATTCGAAACACTCTATCATGGTGGCGGTGACTGTGAAGATTCTTCGATACTGCTTGCAGCTTTGCTCTATGATATGGGCTATGGTGTAGCCCTTCTAGAACTTCCCGGGCACATGGCAGTGGGTGTGAAAGGTGGTGATGAGCTTTCTGGAAGCTATTACAACTATGACGGAACAAAGTATTTCTATCTTGAACCCACAAATTCCGGTTGGGATGTGGGTGTTATCCCGGATGAGTACATAAATGAGAGTGTAATTATAACTCCTATCGGATCAGTTTCTCCTGAATTGCGACTCACATTTACCGGTGCTGGTGAGAAGAATTCCTATCTGACCTCTGTAGATCTGGAGATTACGATAGAGAACGTTGGTTCAATTACTGCGGAAGATGTAGTGATACACACAGCTCTTGAGAGCACGGATGAAGGAATGGTCTGGGACCAGATCAAAAGTGATACTATACCATCAATTGTTCCGGAAAGCAGTGTCACTTACTCCGTCTCCGGATTGACGGTGCCTGCTGGTGAAAGTTATCGTGTGGGTATTACAGCATGGGGTTCTAACGTCAATTCCGAATATATCTCTAGTGAATGGACATCCTCTTAAAAAAGGGAAATATCAAGTAAGGCACATATTTTTCAAGCCTTACCAGAAAAATAGGATAATGCCTATAATTGCCAGCATGATACCATTCTGCATGATGAGGGAAACCGTCATGATCTTCAGACCCAGTTCGGGTCTAAATATCCCTGTGTAATATGGGAGCATGCTCTTTATCCTTGGAACACTTGCCAGCACTCTCCCTACCAGAAGGGCGAGAATGATATCCCTTGTGCTAAGAATTTGGGCGGAGAGTAGATTTCCGGCGATCGTATATGCGGCTATATTACTGGCAAACCATCCTGCGATTATTGGCAGGCCTTCCGGTGGCACATAATTGACAAGAAAAGAGCTTTTCATGATATCGGCGATCAGATCGAATATTCCTGTTTCCATTAGCTGGAAAATAGCTATTGACACAACTGTTGTCGTCAAGGCCATTCTCATTACCGTTCGCTTTGACCTTCTCAGTGCGGTCAAGGATGCTTCTCTCAACGTTTTCTTTTCAATATCAGTATTAAGTGCGCCCGATGCTCTCGGTGTGAGGAGAAGTCGTGCTGCTACTAGGGCTATAAGTGTTTTCACAAAACCTATGAGCACTACAATTCCCAGATAGATCAATCCTGTTGTTCCCAGCAGTGCGACCATTATGGGGAGAAGGTCCCTTGAAAGCACGATACTTGAGGGGAATGAATTCACCATTGTTGCTATAATGGTCTCTTTCCTGTCTATGTGTTCATCATAGTGCAATTTTGCTATCATGGAATTTCCTGCTGCGGAAGAACCAAAGGATGTGAGGAAACTAAGCCCTATTTCCTGTCTCAGATGGCCAAAATGCATAAGTGGGGAAGCAAGAAAACCAAACTTATTGACCCATCCCATTTCAACCAGGATGGCCATGGCAAGTGTTCCTATAACTATCGGAGGAAGGACCCTTATAAGATATTCAAAAGCTAGAAAAAGTGCATCTATCCACATTTGCGGGACAATTGATCATATTGGTTAAGAGCTTTACGCATTCAATCCTTTTTTCTGGCTTTCTTAAGGTCCCACATCTCAGCAAAATTATCCCGGAGACTGTCAAGAAAGCTTTCTTTATAGCAGATAAGTAATTCAGCCACACGTTCAGGTTCATTTAGAATAAAATGGCTTTCTCTTCCATTTTTTATCTTTGTTATTACTTGTCCTCTCAGCAGCTTGTTCAGATGCCAGGAAGTTGTTGATGGTGCCAGTCCGATAGCATTAGAAAGCTCTCCATTGTTCATACCTTCATTTTGGAGTAAATTGATAAGAATATGTCTACATCCCGTTCTTCTCAAAAGGGACAATATATTTTTTTCCTTTTGTCCCAGTATCCTGTCCCTGGTAAAGTAGCGCACGAACTCTTCATCCTTGAACGAATATATGAGCCGCTTCCTTTCAAGATAATGAAGATGATACTGTAAACTTCCTATCACTATATCCAGACGTCTCTCAAGTTCCCTTAAGTGAATTCCGGGAGAGGTTCGGATAAGGTCATAGATCCGTCTTCTTACCTTTAACTCGAGTTCCATAGTAGCTTTACTCTTTTGTCAATATGGCAATTGAGAATAACAGCAGTACGATAAAATTGAATGAACTGGCTATGAACTCTATCGTATCTCCATTTTTTGGAAAGAACTCTTCAGTCGCATCCAAAAATGTCATCAGAAAATAGAATAAAAAAGCTCCTGTAACAAAAAGTAATTTCCTTCTCCTCTCTCTTATGTAAGTAAGCAAAGCTATAGCAAAAAGCAATAATGCCAGTAAACTTGATAGCAGTACTATTATGTTGTCTGTTTCAAAAGGCATCTTTCAGGCTCACCTCATTCTTTATTTTAAAATAAATTCGGAAGAAAAGTTCCATAGGCAAATGTAACCTTTCTTCCAAAATAGAACTCTATTCGTTCAATATTCATTCAGTAGTTATATCTATCAATTCCATGTATCCTGAATCGCCTTCTACTATGATCTCTTTAAGCTGGCCTACACCTTTAGCATAATATTTATTTTCTGCTATTCCAGGGTCAAGAGGTGTCCATTCTCTGGTTACAAGACAATTGTCAAATGAACCATATTTTACAGTTACTGAATCTGTCAGACTTATCACTTCTGCCATATCTTCAGCTTCACCTTTAAGATATTCCTGGCGATATGTATCACCGATCTGTGGTTCCATCTTCATGATTATACCTGGTTTTGCACCATTGGTTCCGGCTTCCCATGAACCTTTACTGCTCACATATTCACCGTTTTCATAATCTTTTGAATCTTCTCCGAAGTACCAGACATTTCCATCTGCATCCTGAGCGTACCAGTCATCGGTTTCTTCAATAAGTTCCCCATCTTCCCATACTTTGTCGTTTATCACTGTGGTCGTAACGCCCATAACAATTTTTGTTTCATGAGTTACATAGACCACATTTCGCTCGGTTGCCTTATCCTCATTTTCGCCCTCATAGATGAAGGTGGTTCCCGGGATTAGTGGGAAGTATGGATTATCGATGACCTCTACAAAGTTCTCTACATTGACAATCGGATCGTATTCACTGGCATCCATGCTTTCGGAAGGTCCCGCTCCTTTCTACATCGTCGACAGTAGCTTCCTGGGCAGGCTCGCTGTCTACACAGCCTGCGGCAAATATAGAGACCATCCCTATCAGGACAAAGATCGTTAACAATATTGTCTTTTGTTTCATATTGGCATCTCCTCATCAACTTATTATTTAAAGTTATGAAGCTTAATATAATAACAATTCTGGTACATTTCTCGAAATGTTCGAATGATCCAGATTTTTCGCTGCATGTTCAAATGGTCGGCACTATCCCATCGAAATATATTAATTATAAAAGGAAGCTTTTCATACTTCATACACCTTTAAAGAACAAAAGAACATAATGTTCGCCAATCAAATTGATATCTGATCAACATGAAACTCTATAGTACCAATCTCAAAGCAGACGAAGTATCCTTCGAAACTGCTCTTATTACAGGTCTTGCTCCGGATAAAGGCCTTTACATGCCAAAAGATCTCCCTCATTTCTCAGAGGAAGAGCTTACTTCCCTAAAAGATGAGCCATATCCTGAGATAGCCTTTAGGCTGCTCAGCAGGATCCTTGAAGGTGAGATAGATGAAGCATCATTAAAAGAGATCACATATGATGCTTACAACTACGATGTTCCTCTGGAAGAAGTGGATGAGAACACATACATAATGAGGCTTGATCGTGGACCCACTGCTTCATTCAAGGACTTTGCAGCCCGTTTGATGGCAAGGCTGATGCAATTCTATCTCAAAAAAGAGAACAAGAACCTGACAATTCTAACTGCTACTTCCGGAGATACCGGCAGTGCTGTGGCTCATGCATTCTACGGTCTTGACAACATAAAGGTGATCGTTCTATTCCCTGAGGCCGAAGTATCAGACCGTCAGAGAAAGCAGATGACGACCCTAGATGGCAACATCTCCGCCATTGCAATGGACGGGAAGTTCGATGACTGTCAGGCATTGGTCAAACAGGCTTTTGCAGACCCTGACCTTAAGCACCTGAACCTTTCATCAGCAAATTCTATCAATATAGGCAGACTTATTCCACAATCCATTTACTATTTCTATGCCTACCTTAAGCTTAGGGAGTTCCCGGAAGAGATCATCTATTCCATTCCTTCCGGAAATTTCGGTAACATGATGGGATGTGTGCTCGCAAAGAAAATGGGTGTGCCAATTAAGAAGATCCTTGCTTCTGTGAACGAGAACGATGAAGTGCCTGTTTTCTTCAACACAGGTAAGTACTCGAAGATCGAACCTTCCAGAAATTGTATATCAAATGCAATGAATGTTGGCCATCCAAGCAATCTTGCCAGATTGGTGACGATCTATGGTGGTGAAATGGATGAGACCGGCCACATAAATAAGATGCCTGATATGGATATTCTCAACAATGATATCTTCTCTACATCAGTTACCGATGAGGAAACAACGGCTATTGTCAGAGAATTTTATGACAATTATGGTATTTTCATTGAACCCCATGGAGCAGTCGGAATAAAAGGACTTCTGGATTACAGGGCGGTTTCTAATGACGATACATTGGCTGTAACGCTCGAGACAGCTCATCCGGCAAAGTTCCCTAAAGAAGTGATGTCTGCAATAGGTGTTGATCCTGAACCACCCCAGACACTCAAGGATGTCGAGTCAAGGGAAGAGTTCGTGGAATTTTTGGAAGCTGACTATGAGCAGTTCAAGAACTACCTGAAGGAAAAGCTTGACTAAGCTTCTCCTTTTTTCTCTCCTTTTCTTTTTTTATTACTTTTAGAAACAGAACAGTTCTGGATTGGTCAGAGCCCAATATTTTCTAGCACTTTTTTAAGCATATTACCTATTCAGAGATATGCACCAACAATTTTATAAGAATATGTTCTCGAGCTCAAATAAACGTATTCTGTTTCTCGAAAACAACAAATGGAAAAATATACTCTAAAATAAATTTAAGAAAAAATAAGATGATATGAAAAGCAAAAATTGCTATTCATATACTTATTTAAGGAAACCCTTTCTCTCAAGCCACTCGACCTGTGGTCTTGTGTATTTCCATATTACTTCTGCTTTTGAATCCTGGAAGTCCCATGGTGAGATGATAACAATATCGCCTTCACGTACCCACATTCGCTTTTTCTTTGAACCAGGGATACGTCCCATTCTTACGATACCGTCCATACACTGGAGGGTAACTCTTTTTCCTCCGAGGAGGGCACTTACGGTTGCAAGTATTTCGTTGTTCTCTCTTCGTGGAGTCCTAACTCTTGTGACAGCTGGAGCATCTGTCTTGCTACCACGACCTCCACTAGTTTTTTTCATATTACTTCTATAATTGGCCAGATTAATTCCTCTTTAGTTTAATGAAAGTTCTGAAATCGGTTGATACATTTCACTCAGATAATAGGTGCAATACCTCAAAACATTGAGGTTATCTTCACCGCCTTAAGACCATTTTCGATCTTTAAGGACCCATACAATTCATTATTGAAAATGAGATGATTTTGAATAACAAATCATAATCGTATTCTTTAGTTATAAAATCCATTCAATCTATATAAAGTCAATTGAAGAAGTTAGATAATTCAACCCTTATCTAATGATATCTTGCTATTTTGTTGACATTAGGGCACTTTTTTAGGCTTAAACCCACCCTTCTTCCTCATATATTCTTATACCTTTGTCCATTACCTGCCTGATATTTTCAAAAACAGCGGTATCGTATCGCCTGCTCTCATCTATTTTTATATGGAGGGGGTGGCACATAAGAAGAAAGAATAACCCTAAGTTCATTGAAGATCTTCTGCCTTTCATCTTTCATAATGAACAATTGGATATTTCCGAAGCGAACCTATTCAATAACTTTCAATCTCAGGACTTTATAAATGTCCCTTTCCTATATTCTTCAAAAGCTATCTCTAACTCTTCCTGTGTGTTCATCACAATAGGGCCATACCATGCAACCGGCTCATTGAGTGGCTTTCCTGAAATGAGTAAGAAGCGAGCACCTTCATCTCCAGAAGTGACTGAGATACGGTCTCCGTCATTGAACATGATCAGATTCTCGGGACCAATGGAAGATGAATTGTCAAGGTCTGAATATTCAGTATCTTCTACTTCATAAGCATAGGTGTATTCATTTTCATCAAAAGAACCGTTTCCTTTCATCACATATGCAAAGACGGTATATCCCATTTTAGTGGGGTGCGTGAATACTGTATTAGCTGGAATTGTCACATCAAGATATTCAGGATCTGTCACAATGTCCTGTACAGGTCCTTTATTTCCTTCTATTTCCCCGCAAATTACCTTTACGCGAACATCATTCTCTAATACCACTTCCGGGATCTGTTCGCTCTTTACTTCCCGATACCTGGGCTCCATCATCTTATGGGATGCCGGCAGGTTGGCCCACAACTGGAATCCCCATAGACTGCCATCGGATTCACCTTTTGGCATTTCCTGATGAATTATCCCGCTTCCGGCAGTCATCCACTGTACATCCCCTGAATTGATCACGCCTGAATTTCCCATGCTGTCACCATGCTCTATTTTTCCTGAGAGCACATATGTTATAGTCTCTATACCCCTGTGCGGATGCCAGGGAAATCCCATTAAAAATTCATTAGGATCGTTCGAATGGAAGTCATCAAGCAAGAGAAAAGGATCAAGTTGAGGTACCTGACTAAAACCAAAAGCTCTTTTCAGGTGTACTCCCGCTCCTTCAATGGTCGGCCTGCTCTTTATTATTTTATTTATAGATCGTGTAGTACCCACATAAATTCCCCATAATACATGTTTGTCTGATACTATATGTTGTTAATGCAGAACAGATCGATCGTCTGAAACGACATATCTGAATTGTGTTGATCAAAGATATAACTGAAATTGAAATTATTCCATTTTAAATTTAGAACTCAACAGATGAAAAGTTTATACGTTCTTAACACCAACATTAAACGAACATTAATTTTGAAATGTTAGGTGATATTATGCAAGTGATCTCTGTAAACCCTGAACTGTGCACTAATTGTGAGATATGTGTAGAACTTTGTCCGATGTCGATAATACTTCCTGGTCCGGAAGGTGGAACCCCTTACAGTCCAGAAGAAGCAGCTGCCTATTGTGCCAAATGTGGACACTGTGAAGTGTTCTGTCCTGAGGGTGCAATTTCCACTTTGTTCGACTCGACCTACTATCAACTTCAGGATGATAGTTTTCCTTCTCTTACATCATCAGAGATCGGTAAATATATGGTGATGCGCCGCTCTGTCAGAAGTTACAAGGATGAAAATGTCGAGAAGTCTACAATTGAAGAAATACTTGATATTGCACGCTATGCTCCTTCTGGGATGAACAACCAGCCCGTTCATTGGACCATTGTCCACGACCCGGAGGAAGTAAAGAAGATCACTTCTCTGACCATTGACTGGATGCGTGAGGTCGTTGCTGATGATATTGAGCATCCTCTCAAGGCATTGATGCCCACTCTGATCTCAGTTTATGAAAATGGTGTCGACCCTATATGCAGGGGAGCACCGCATTTGGCTTTTGCTCACACTGAGGCCGAGAATCCGACTGGTTATACCGATAGTATCATAGCACTTTCATGGTTCGAGCTTGCAGCACAGGCATTCGGTATCGGAACATGCTGGGCTGGTTTCCTTGCTATTGCGGCAACATCCTACAAACCACTCATGGATGAGCTTGACCTTCCGCAAGGCCATGTGGTGCAATACAGTATGATGTTCGGTCATCCTGAGCATAAGGTCAATGGCATTCCGGGAAGGGAGCCTGCGAGGGTAAATTGGAAATGAGTGTAAATAATACAAAAGATTTTATAAAAATAATATAAATAGTTGGAGAATGGGCTCACAAGAGCCCTTTCTCCAAATAATATTCATCCCTTGCAGCAACGAATGCTTTCAAATTATCTAGGGATGTATGCGGTGCCAGTCCACAACCTGGTGCGAGAATATCGACTCCATCCTCTATGCATTGTTTTGCTTCTTCTTTCACTCCATCGGGCTTCATCCCAAGAAGTGTATGCACAGGTGAAACATTCCCTATCAGGCAGGCCTTATCACCGATGACGCTTTTTGCATATTGGACCTCTACCTTTTCTTCTATGCTTATTCCATCGAAACCAGATATCGCAACTTTCTCGAGGATATCGGCAGAATCCCCGCACATGTGGGCTATGGTCTTTCCTTTTATCTCACGGTTAAGCCTTTTGTATTCCGGAAATATCATCGTTTCAAAAAATTCCGGTGGGATCAATTCTGGCCCTGCTTCCGAATCAGGTATGCAGACAACATCAGCCCCGCGTTCCAGGAGTGCATTTGAATATTCTATGCAAATATCGGTGCCGAATGTTATCAGTTCCTTGATGGTATCAGGGTTTGAAATGAACCACATGAGGTAATTCCTTACGCCAACAAGCGATAAAGTAATAGCAGCTGGCCCGAGATGACCTGCAATTATTGGTATATCCTCATCAGCTCTCTTCTTGATGATCTCTGTGGCGTCCAGAATGGTCTTGATCCTTTCAGACTCCAGGAAATTCTCAGGCACCGTCAGGTCTTTCACATCATCTACGGTCTCAAAAGGAAAATCGTTGATGGAAGGTTGTGTGTCATAGGTCCCTTCTCCCATGGTACACCCTAATGTCTGGGCAATAGCAGTACCATCGAAGGGATAGCGAATACCTTCCAGACCGGCGATCTCATGTCCTGCAATGGCGAGTGTGGCCATTTTCTCAGAATTAAAATGTGCTTCCGGCCACTGTGTACCCGAGGCTTGCATAAGATCAATGGTCCCTGTCTGTGTAACTGAACAGACGGGTACTTTGTCGACTTCTTTGCCTTCAAGCGATCTGATGAATCTTTCCTTTGGTGTGATCTCTGTCAGGTGAAACCCTCCTTTGTTCGATTAGAGCTAACATTCCTATGTAAATAGTTCAATATCGGTTGATATATCTGGTCATTAGTTCCATACAATTTCGGGCTCTGAACTACTTTAAATTTGTGATTCAGAAGTTCATTGTAATGGCTTAATGTTCCATCTTGATAGTAGGTGGACCTACGAGAGGTGTAATTGCAAATGAGATGGTGCATAGGATCTACCACCAACACCCTGATAAGTTAGAACTAAACAAACTGTTAAAATAAATATATTACAGGGATGGGCAGATACTCTTAGTGTTTATGCTAAGGCAAATACCAATGAATTCTGTGCAGAAACATTTGGTTCATATATAATTGGAGACACTATCTGAGTAAGTCCACAATTATTGAAGTGGATAAAGAAACATGATGGTGATTTGAAATGAGTGAATTAGATGCAATATCGACGGAAGCACCTGAATGCATAGGGTGTAAACATTTCATCGAATCGATTGGTATGCCCGCATGTAAAGCGTTCCCATATGGTATTCCATCAGAGATATGGCATGATCTCAAGAAACACCATGAATCATACGAAGGCGACCATGGGCTTCAGTTTGAAGCTATTTTTCAAGTAATAAATGATTGATCAAAAGGGGTTTTCATATGGTCGAAGAAGTCATAATAAATAACAAATCATACTTTAAATGTGAGGAATGTGGTTTTGTCTATGAAGAAAGAGATTGGTCCGAGAAATGTGAAGCTTGGTGCAAAGAAAACCACACATGCAGTCTTAAGATCACAAAACATTCTGTAACTCCGTGAATACTGGCTATTATTTTCAACTTTCCTTTTTATGATCCAACGTGACAGCCTACTTTATGTCACTCCTAGAATCCACCCTTCGATCAGAAAAACCAACTATCGAAGGCAAAAGTGTACCTGTCATTAAAGCGGTATCTGTTATTCACAAAGGGGCGTATGAATAAGTCGATGTGGCATATTCAAAATTGTTCGAATATATGTCTGAACACTTTCTTACGATGTCTGGTCCTGCACGTTCCATCTACTCCAATGACCCTGCAGAAGTTCCAGAAAATGAATTGCGAATCGAGGTACAGATCCCCGTAAATAAAATTTGAGGGGAATTCCCCTCAGTTTTTGAAAAAAGTCAAGCTCTTAATATCTGTATCTTTCAAATCAGGTTGTTCAGGCTTCAACTATTACGGTTCCTTCCATCCATGGATGAATGGTACAGATATACTCGTAAGTTCCTGCTTCGTCAAAGGTCATGCTGAATGATTCTCCCTTTTCAAGTGTTCCTGAATCGAACATATCGTTGTTATCTGTGGCTGTATGTGGTGCTGTGTCCAGATTTGTCCACTTGATCGTGTCACCAACGGATATGCGGATATCTTTAGGAGCAAATTTGAAGTCTTCGATCATCACTTCTACCGTTACTCCCATGTGCTCTTCAGTATCCATTTCCGTGGTTTCATTGTCTTCTGAATCGACAAGATCGGATACTTCATCTTCTACGATCTCGGATACTTCATCTTCGATCTCGGTTTCGTCTATGACCTGTTCAGCGTTATCTACACATCCAGCGGCAAAGATCGCTGTGATCAATAAAAGCAATACTATTAGTTTGTTCAAGATATTATTCCCCCATTAATTCCTTAATAAAACTATCTTGTGTATCGGTGATATAAATTTTGCTTCTAAATAAGAATGGTTTCACTATAATAATTTTCAATTTTTCTTCAACAATGCTTTTATCATTTGGAATCGTTCCACTCCATAAGATGCCTGCTAATAAAGTACTCTCTGTCCTGAAATATGTCTCTCGTATGAAAAAGGAGTTCATGTTATCTGAGCTCAAGGATTATGTTGAAGACGAAATGTCTATACAAGCTATTTATGATGAGGTTTCATCATCTCTGTTCGACCTTAGGCTCAATGCTGTACCGATGGGGAACGATTTCAGAATAATAAGAGCTCCTGGGAAAGAAACCCTTGTGCTCAGTCCTGAAGATAAGGAATTGATGAGTTCATTTTTAAAGTTTGGTACTATTCCTAAGAAGCTCCAAAGGCTCATTGAACAGTATATTGGCGAGAAGACCTCTAAGGACTGGGATGACCCTATAGTCCTGGAGAAAATAAGATGGGCGATACAATCCCAGAAGGCCGGTTACTGGAAAGAAGGCAAGGCAAGGAAGATAAGCTATGAGAAAGGCTACAGTATCCTTAGTTATCTTGCTTATCAGTTCCCTGTATATTTCATCCAGTTCCAGCATATCCTCTACGGTATGGAGCTTGATGGCCTGCTCAAGACGAGAATGAAAATAGTTGACTTCGGCACTGGTCCGGGAACCGTTCCTGCTGCAATAGCAGACCATTACATGCGATTGGGCAATGCAGAGGTCGATATCCACAGTGTGGAGCTCTACGATGAGAACCTCGAAGCATATAGGCATATTGTCCCTGAGTATGCAAAGGACAATTTGAACGTGAAGGTCGAGGAGCCTATAAAGGCAAATATTAAAGACCTTACAGCTGACGATCTTCCTGATAAGGTGGATATGATGGTTTTCTCGAACGTGCTCAATGAGATAAGTGAAATGTCTCTCGATGAGAAGGCAGCTCTTCTTAAGGACCTCTCTAAAAAGCTCGTTGATGATGGTAACATCGTTCTGATAGAGCCTGCTGACAAAGCGAATTCTACAGAACTAAGAAGGCTGATGTTTGCTCTTAAAGGTTCAGGGCTTAATGTTTACAGCCCCTGCTCGTTCATTTGGTGTGCCGGATGCAAACCGGATGAATGCTGGAGCTTTGAGCAGAAAAATGATATCAATCCGCCAGTTCTGATGAAGAAGCTTGCAGATTGTGAAGAACCGTTCCGTTATTTGAACACTGATATCAAGTATTCCTATGTGATCCTGAGAAAGGACAGGCTAACACGTATCAAGTTCAAGGTACCTCTAAAAGCGAAATTCGCAAGACTTTCAACTATAGATAAATTTGCAGACAAACGCATCAATATCGTTTGTTCCTTGATGTCGGGCGATCTTGGAGACAATAAGTATAGTGTCTACAAAGTATGTGACGGCACTTCAAGAAAGCAGGTATATGTAATTTTACCATTCCATAATATGAACGTGGAAAACAACGCTATCAAAGAAGCGGATTATGGCGGCATCATAAAGATATATGACGTCCTTGTTAAGTACAATGAGGAAAAGGACTCGTATAATTTAATTCTTGGTAAGATGAGTGCTGTTGAAAAAGTTGAATGAAATTTGAGCTGAATCATTCACTTTTTCTTTTTTCTCTAATCGTGAACTGCTACATATTAACCCGGGGATGAACATATTGAGATGTTCGTCCCTAAATATTGTTTAACCTATAGTTCAAAAAAATTATATCACATATATCCTATTTTTAGTATGATATCTATTTAAGAAACTGACTCCCTAATATTCTATGGGGCTGGTTAGAATAGTTACATCTTCTTATATTGATGATGTCAAAATTAGTGATGAAACAGTTGCTAAATGGCAAAGAATCGTGGATCTGATGGCCCAGACCTTACACGTTCCTGCTGGTCTCATCATGAAGGCGGAGCCTAAGCATCTCGAAGTGTTTGTATCGAGCAAAACAAAAGGTAATCCATACAAAGCGGGGGAGCGAGTTGATCCTGGGTGGGACCATGATCCTGATATTGAGCTAGGGCTGAAATTTTATTTTGGGTTTCCGATCAAATGGCCAAATGGTGAAAGATTTGGTACAATTTGTGTCTTAGATAATAACGACAACTCTTTGTCCAGTTCTTCTCGCGAATTAATGTTTGAGTTTAAGGAAATCATTGAAACTGATCTTTTAGTAACTTCACAGGCATATGAGAACGAACTAATTAAAAAGGCACTCATTGAAGCAAAAATAGAGTCCGAAAATGTCAGTCAAGCAAAAAGTGATTTCCTTGCGAGTATGAGCCATGAGCTACGCACACCCCTTAATTCGATCATAGGCTTCTCTGATGTGCTGCTAACTGAACAATTCGGCTTGCTTAATGAAAAGCAATTAAGATATCTAAGCAATGTTTCTACAAGTGGAAATGAGTTGCTGGAAGCCATTAATGGTTTATTGGAACTTTTAAAAATCGAATGTGGCAAATTGCAACTTCGGATCGAGGATGTTAATGTATCAGAAACTATTCTGGATGTAAAAGTTCTGCTAGATCCTCTTGCGTCGGAAAAGGGCATTAGTTTGCTATGCAATGTAGGATCTGATGTTGGAAGCATAAAAGCTGATCTGATCAAGTTCAAAGAGATACTGTATGATCTTATGAATGATGCTATTAAATTTGCATCTGACAATGGAACGATAAGATGTTATGCTACTGTTAATGAAAGTGAGTTGCATATTACTATCCAATATACAGGTGTCGGAATACCAGAAGACGAGCTGGACAATGTTTTTCAGCCTTTCCTAAAAGTTAGAAAGTTCCATGTGCAAAAATATCAGGGGACCGGATTGAGGTTGCCAATCGTTAAGAAGATCGTTGAATTGCATGGAGGCACTATTTGGGTTGAATCTGAACCCGATACGGGAAGTACTTTTAATTTTACTATTCCTTATACATAAAAAACACGATCTGGCGTT
>JAIORJ010000225.1 GCA_021108185.1 Methanococcoides sp.
TGAATTGTTGCAATTCCTCTTGTTTTTCTAATGGAAGAACAGGCATTGGGACTTCTAGCAACTGGTTTTTGTTGACTCTCATTGTAGATCCACCCCCTCCCCTCATATTGAGCTCCTTCTGTCCCATAGGGGAATTAAGGTAAGCTGCAACGATTTCGGGCTTTACAACATCAGAGAGAGTGATTGCGGTTAAATTTGCACTAATAGCAAACCCTTCAACAGATTCATCCGCAACTGCAGCTTTAAAAGTTCCTGTAGTACTGACAATAAGATCCCCTTTGGAGACTTTGGCTTTTTCCAAAGCATCTGTTTCGTGGACATTGATATGTTCCACGGAGTCAGAGTCAATTTTTCCCTTTTGGATATCCTTTACATTTATCACTGGGAGGTCCTTGTTACCCTTGTCCTGCTTTTTTAAGTAATATGAGGACAGTCCATTCTTTGCAACTATACTTAAATCACCAATTAATTTTATGTCTAACTCTTTAGCAACCATTGTTTAACTCCTTTAAATAAGTATATTTTGTAAAAGTGCTTTATGCTATATATGTTTTTGCTGTATCTAATTGATTAGATGATTGATTATAACAAGTTAGACAATAGAATATGTGATGGCATAAGATTTCGCAAATAACAGCAGTATTAAAAAATAGAGTTCCACTCTCACATATCTATAAAATGGTACTATGGAATTGTTAAAAGACAGGAAGTACGTTGGGAAATGGATCCTAAGGCTATCTTTGTTATTTTGATAATTCAAAAAGACACAAAAATAGGCTGTCGAAATTACTGACAATAAATGTTTATAAGTATACATCCTGAAATTAAATGTATATCATAAATTTATATTGAAAATATAAGCCATGAGGGCTAATTATGCCAAAGAAACTTTATGGAGAACTCAAAGGTCCATTCGATTGGAATAGTGCGATTTACGATAAACTCTCAGGAATGACGGGAGTTTACGTGATAAATGTAAGACTAAGAGACTGGGGAATAGATTATCCTCATGGCATGAGTAATATCATCTATATTGGTCAATCACATGATATCGGCAATAGACTTTCACAACACGAAAATATGAGAGTAAATCATGGTTTGGCAGAGTACAGGGATGATTACTCCATCAACGTCTATTTCAAACCTATGAATTCAGGTTCCAACCTTGAAAAATGGGAAGGTAACATGATACAGTATTTTGAGAACAAATTTGGTCGTGCTCCTATTTGCAATGGTCAAACACCGAATGTTGATTGATGGGGATTTACCATAGAAGAGACACCTTCTATGGACTTCCTTTTGACAAAATTAAAGCAATAAGTTACCGTTTTGCTTTATGTTCATCACACATTCTTGACCACCAATCTTTATACAATTCGCCAGTATTTTTTTCATGTCTCGCCTTGTAATGAGCGTCGATTCCATCCCATCCATTTCCTTTAAAGATGTAATCACAAATAGGGCATATTCTTGGATGAGTGATGTTTTTATCCCAGCATGGACAGTTTTCGTTACACATATGAATCGCTCCGTGAAATTACAAATTACTTATTAAGATTTTTCAAAGCATCGCATCCCAATCTTGTTTTTGGTGGTTTCGGAGGAGTTGATTTTGGTTCTTTATTTTTCACTTTTACTTCATCTTCTACATACTAATCATAAATAGTCCCTCTTGAATCCCTTATTTTGAAGAAAGATGCACTATTGTTACATTCAAGTAATTCACAATAGTCATAATCATCTTTTGATTTATTATAAAAGCTAACAAGATTTAATTTCCTATAAAAAGATATATTGTTAGTATGAATTATTTTCAAATCATTGCTGAGCGTATTAATGATTTCTTCTATGATTTCTTCTGGCAGCTGTGACAGAGGGACTTCTTTTCCATCATCATCTTCATCAACAACTATTAATTCACCATTAAGAGCCTCTTGATAAGACCAAAATTTATCTATGCCTTCTGGATTTATGTTTTCAAGTATTTTATCAATTTGTTCTTCAGATAGAGGTATGGGTTTCAATATTTATCTACTCCTTTTATAGAAGTTTGAAACGTTAACATATATAATAGTTATGAATATGTTTCTCATAATACATCAGAAATAGATATGCACCGTAGGGTTCAAACCTTGAAAAATAGGGACTATAAAAATGATGATACTTTTTTGAATTATATTTTTCACAAAAAACATATGCAAAATATTTATGCAAATATGTGTATAATTGCCCTTCTTAAGCTTAACTTATTGCAATAATCCCGCCTCCCACAAAGAACATGTCCGTGAACATCGATGAAGCTGGAATTCAGGGTAATTCACTGAGTGCAGGAAACACCATTATAGTAGATGCTGTCACTGCCAGGAACCCCCTTATAGTAATGGTAAAGATCACAGCGACCGACCCTGATGGGAATCCTGTGCGCAATGCCAACGCTGTTCTGCGTGGACTTGGCGGCGTAGCTACCAATACAACCGACATAAATGGTGAGACCCTGCTGGCAACGACCACTGCCCAGTTGCAGATGGGAGCAAATCAGAATGAAGGTACCATGGACCTCACCATAACTGCGAACGGTTTTTACGACTACGAGAAAAAGGATTCAGTGATGATCATTAAGACAAAATGATCTCACCCTATCATTTCTGAGAAGTATGTATAGTAAAAACATTATTCGCAATGAGCAAGCAGCCATAGGTCTGCCCATACGAATGGTAGTGCTAACGATAATAGGATTGATAGGCTTTGCTGTAATCGTATCTGCCGTAATGAGCACACCAACGGCCCCAAGACCAATGTATGCAACTACTGATGTATATAGCATCTCACTGACCAACGGCACAGGAGATTCCGGTTATCTGAACATAACCGTCTCTGACTTTGAAGGAAAAAGCATAGGTAATTCCAATGTGGTTATCAGAGACCCTTCCGGAACTGTTGCCGATGGCACAATAACAGATGGTTATGGTAATGCGAAAATGAAACTGACCAATATGTCAATGCCTGATGGAAAACAGGAAGACCACATATCCATAAAAGTGATGAGTGACGGATATATGGACCATCACAACGAGTACTTCATCAAGGTCATACGGGACTGATCAAGTGGGGCTTCTGTTGGCTATATAGAACTTGACCAACACTGCCATTGCAAGGATAATTCCCAGTCCCAGAGAAAAATAAGGGGACCGGAGAATATCCCATCTGTCTGCATATATCAGACCGCCTGTAAGCAACAGCAGGGCTGCACCAACAATACCGGAAAGCTCAACCGGTATTCTGATGGAACCTATAGTGATCTTGTTGCGGTCATCAATTCGGGCTATCCTTTCATTTTGTTCAAGGATAACAGAATCAAGTCTTTCAGAGATGGTATCGATATCCGTGCGAATTGAGACCTCGACCAGATCACGCAGTTCATTTATGTCCGATCTCAATTTGCCAAGATCTTCAATAAACTGCCGAACATCCCCGGAAGCTTGTGTTTTTGGATTTTCGAAGACCGTTCCTTCAACATCCTCGACCTTAACTTCCACCGACAAACGCCTTTCCACTGCACGGAGACGCTTTTCAAGACTTCTGACACTCTGGTCAAAGGACTCGACCCTCCCCTGCACATCTTCCTTTACAGTGCCCCCACTCATTAATATCACCAGCAAAGACCTTCGTAAATTATATCCTGTTCCAGTTCATCAGGGTCGATCATCTTTCTGCCGTCAATGACAACTTTGTTCTTCATACCACTGAACTCAGTATCGAGCTTTCTGAACTCGGTCCATTCCGTCATGATCAGGCAGGCATCCGCTCCATTAAGAGCCTTTTCAGCACTCTCACAATAAGTGATATCCTCAAAGACAACTTTCATGTGCTCCGATGCCATTGGATCATAAGCGGCCACTGAAGCACCTTTCTCGAGAAGTTTGCGTATAATCGGAATTGAGCGGGATTCACGAATATCATCAGTATCGTTCTTAAAAGCCAGTCCAAGTACAGCTATACGTTTGCCTTTCACATCATCCACATGTTCTTCAAGGAGTTCAACCATCTGGATCGGCTGCAGATCATTAACTTCAACCACCGATTCGAGAAGAGCAGGATAATAATCAAGTTCCTTTGCTTTTCCGATCAGAGCACGTACATCCTTAGGGAAACATGAGCCTCCAAAGCCTGCACCGGAATTCAGGAAATGTTCAGATATACGGAAATCCTTACCCACTGCGTTCATGACCTCATATGTATCAATTCCTAGTTTTTTGCAGATATTGCCCACTTCATTGGAAAATGAGATCTTGGTGGCAAGGAAAGAATTGTTCACATATTTTATCATCTCAGCAGTCCGGGGGTTCGTACTTGTGACCTCACATTCCAGATCACGGTAAAGCTCCGAAACAAGAGCAATTGTACGCCCATCGATGCCCCCTACAACGATCTTATCAGGATTCATGAAATCATAGACAGCCTTGCCTTCCCTCAAGAACTCGGGATTCATTGCCACGCCAAAATCCTTCCCGGCAGTCTTACCGGAATGCTCCTCGAGAAGATGCAACACAACATCCTCTGTGGTCCCGGGGACAACTGTGCTCTTGACAACCACTATATGGAAACCATCTTTTTTTGCCATGGCCATTCCAAGACTTTTGCAAGCCCTGCCAACGATAGAAAGGTCGATATTCCCGTGTTCGTTCGAAGGTGTGCCCACACATATAAAGGATATATTCGAGTTCTGTATCGCATAATCGTAATCGGAAGTTGCAATAAGATTCTTCTCAGCATGTTTTTGCATCAGTCCTTCAAGTCCTTCTTCCCAAATTGGAGGAATGCCATCATTGATCATCTGCACTTTCTTTTCATCAATGTCGATACATATCACTTCGTGACCAAGCTCTGCAAAACATGCAGCTGACACTGAACCAACGTAACCTGAACCAATAATAGATACTTTCACAAAAAACTCTCCTTAAAGAGAAGAAATGTAAATGAATGTATATTAGTATATGGTTTTTAAAAAAAGAATTGAACAGCAGCTTTCCTGAATCACAGAAGGAACTGTACGTACAATATCAATCCTATGGTGATGACACAAAACATTACATCCTTTGCCCTTACCTTCGACCTGCGAATGAAAAGGTTGCTATTGTCATTGCTATAGCCCCTACAAAGCATGCCTATGTAAGTCCTTTCACCCTGCTCGTACGATTGTACAAAAAGGGAACTTATTGTATTACCTACCTGCTCGAGTATCCATTTCCTCGGAGTGTTCTTGTTCCATATATCGAAAAGGCGGGACTGTTGTGCCACACGTATCCTTTTTAGTACGCTCCAGAACACGAACAGATATCTCACCATCATGGTCAAAAGCAGGACGAATTCCTTTGGAACACCAAGCCTCCTTGCAGACACCACAAAATCGCTCATTTTCATGGTGGATGAAAGCACAATGATAGAGGTCACACAGACAAGGAACCTTGCCATCAGTGTTATTCCAAAATCGAGCCCTTCATAAGTGATGGTCAATCCTAACGGAAGAGACACCGGGTAGACAGTAAACGTTTCAATGAAGGGCTGCCTTATAAAAGGCTGAAATACTGCCAGTCCGAACCCGAAAGGCAGAACCGCCACTAACCTGACAAGAACATAGAAAAGATTGAGTCGAGCGATAATGATCAAAACAAAAAGATAGGACTCGAGCACAAGAAGTTTGATCATATTGGAATCATCCAATCGCGGAAGAGCCGCCACATAGAATACGATACTGAGCAGAGCTAGGATCTTGATCCGCCCATCCAGCCTGTGAATTGGACTGTCCTTGTAAGATTCCCTTTCGATCTCTGTCAGGCCAATGCTCATATATCTTACTCCGAAGCGTGCATATCCATCACACGAACGATCTCATCTTTTGCGTCTACCGGAGTGATCTGTATCTGGACATCTATACCCTCTTCCTGTAGAAGCTCAAAGACCTCTGCTATTCTTGGCATACGCAAATGAGCTTTCTGAATAAGGGCATGATCTCTAAAAATTTCCTTAGGACTGCCTATTGCCTGAATTTTCCCATGGTCAATTATGCATATCCTGTCAGCAAATGCCGGAATAATATCTACATCATGTGTTGAAAGCACAACTGTCATACCAAGTTCACGGTTCATCTTTTCAATGATGGTCATTATCTGGGCTGCATTTAAGGGATCAAGTCCTGCTGTTGGCTCATCGAGGACGACCACTTCAGGCTGCATCGCAAGAACGCCTGCAATTGCAACCAGTTTCTTCTGACCACCGCTCAAATGATGCGGAGCTCGCTTCTCGAACCCGGACAGATTGACCAGTTCAAGGGATGTCCTGATCATTTCCTCGACCTCTTCTTCTGAAAGTCCCATATTGACAGGGCCAAAGGCCACATCTTCCTCCACTGTTGGAGAAAATATCTGGTCATCAGGATTCTGAAAGACGATCCCAACGGTCTGCCTTGCTTTGTATATCGTTTTTTTGGAAATGGCTTCCCCTTTGATCAGCACAGCACCTGAAGAGGGAGAGATTATACCATTCAAATGCTTGAAGAGAGTGGATTTTCCGGCACCGTTAGCCCCAAGAATAGCAATTTTCTCACCCGGATAGATGCTTAGATCGATCCTGTCAAGTGCCTTTACGTCACTATGAGAATATTTGTAAGAAAGGTCATTCAGTTCTATAATAGGGTTTTCAGAAGCCATGATTACCTTCACCTGCTACTTTTTATTATCAGAGGCAGCAGTCAGATGAAAGGGAAAAGAGATATTATTATTAATAAATTATGCCACAAACGTCACACTCGCCATTATAAATTTGAAGAGAGTTGCTTCGAATAGCGTTTTGAATTTTAGCGAGTAATAAGAAATGTATATTTCGTATTACCATTAAACTTATATATTTTACAACTAATCCGTTGAGTGTTACTTTGATGCAATTACGTAACACTTCCGTGTACGTAATTTCCAATATTCGTAAGGAGGAAGATAATAATGCATATACCAGATTCATTTATGCCGCTTTCCCAGGCGCTTATCTACTGGGCAATAGCAATTCCATTCATCTTCATGTCCCTCAGATGGGCAAGAAGAGATATGGATGACATGAAAATACCCATCCTTGCAGCATTGTCTGCAGGTATATTTGCCATTCAGGCGCTCAACATCCCAATTGGAATGGGAACCAGCGGCCACATGGTCGGTGCAGCCCTTGTAGCAATAATATTTGGAAGTCCGTTTGCAGGAGTGCTTGTTCTTACCCTTGTATTGTTAGTACAGGGAATTGTATTTGCCGATGGTGGAATTACCGTAATGGGTGCTAACATACTCAACATGGGAGTGATCTCAGGATCTATCGGATACTATGGTTTTGTCGCACTCAGGAAAAGGAACATTGACATAAAGGTCTCAGCATTTATCGGTGCATGGCTGGGCCTTTTCATCTCATCCATTGCAACAGCCATAGAAATGAGTCTCGCAGGTACATTTCCCCTTGTTCCGGGAATAGTTGCAATGGGAACATTCCACTTTGTGATAGGGATAATCGGAGAAGGTCTTATCACTGCCATAGCCATTGGTGCAATTGCAAAAGCACGTCCCGACCTTGTAGATGATAAGGCAGTGGAAGCTTCAAAGGAGGTTACGTTGTGAGCAATCCTAACATGAAACTACTGTACGTCGTACTTGCTCTCGCGATCCTGATATCCGTACTCGCACCTTTCCTTGCATCATCCGATCCTGACGGATTGGAAAGTGCAGCTGAAAAGGTAATCGGAGAAGAAAGGTTTGCAGAACTGGAGGAAGCTGAAGCTGCTATTGATTCACCAATGCCGGATTATTCCATTGAAGGTAAGGGCAAGCTTGGAGAGATAATCGCAATATGCCTGGGCACCATAGGCATTCTGGCAATAAGCTTTGGTCTTGGAAAGATCATCAAAGCCTAATATCAAAAAAATAAGGATATGAGGGGATAGTCCCCCTCAAACTCTTTTTATTATATTACTTTAATAATTATTGGCACCCCTTCATCCACTGCATCCAGGATATCCTCTGCAATGTCAGAATTGCTACGGACCTTGACATCACCATGTCTTCCGACCGTTGCAGTGAAAAGATAGTCATCCCCTGCATATATCTCGACATCCTGAGAAGCTATATCCGGGACGTTCAGTATAACATGTTTCTTCGTGTGTTCGATGGTAGGCCTATAAGACGATTCGGGAGAACGGTCCTTATTGCCTTTTTTAAGGGATTTCTCATCAAGTTCGCGCACATCGATATGAACTCCGACGATCTTCTCGATCTCATCGATGGTCACACCGCCTTTGCCTATGACCTTGGACATCTCACTATCAAGGACCTTTACAACAGCACTTGTATCCGACAACATCTCAACATCGACCGGACCTTTGGCGTATCGCTGCACAACATCTTCGATCTCACCTTCTGCAAGACCCCATACAGGCTTACGGGCAACTGAGTCAGAAACCGGCATGACTACAACCTGTTCACCGAAAGTATATATCTCGAATTCAGGAGCAGATGTCTCAAAATCGGAGACCACTATGACAGGTCTTGCAAGATCGGCTTCGAGCATTCCTGATGGGACCTTTACAGTGAACTCAAGGGTCTGTACCTGAGCGACCTCGCCTTTGTCGATGAAAATAACAGTATCTACTACCTGCGGAATAACACCAAGCTCAACTCTGCCAATGAGCCTTTGCACAGCATCTATGGCACGGTTTGCATGTACAACACCGATCATACCCACGCCTGCAAGCCTCATATCTGCAAATATCTCAAAGTCGCGGGTCTTGCGAACCTCGTCATAGATAGTATAGTCCGGTCTGACAAGCAACAGCACATCAGCTGTATTTTCCATACTTCCTTCAAGCGGTGCATACTGGGTTATCTCATTTGGAACCTGCAGGTCCCTAGGGGATTCCATTGTCTTGACAACATAGTTGTTCTCATGCAAGAATATGGCCACACCTGCACCAAAGGTAGATTTCCCAGCACCTGGTGGACCTGAAACAAGAATTCCACGTTGTCCCAGAATTCTTTCCTTTAGCTCATCACCAAGACGATATTCATCAAGACTTACCGATGCAACAGGACGAACTGCAGTTATCTCAACGTCATCAGAGAACGGAGGGTTTGCTATGGCTATTCGCATATCACGTATCTGAAGGACCGTTGCGCCTTTAAGGGACATCTCGATGAAAGACTCATCATCTGCCCTTGCGCGCTCAAGCAATTCCCTTGTTATTTGTTTGAGCTCATGGGAACTACAAGGAGTATCCCTTATTGTCACGAACTCGATGTTCTTGATGGAACCGCGTTTGGCCATTGGAGCGACCTTATGCTTTAAATGGACGGACATGGTGTCCTCAGTGAAAAAGTCTTCAATGAGCAAAGGCATTAATTCAGTCTTCTTCGGAGGAAGATATTCCACATCCATACCTTTTGCCACTGCTACATCATACTGTACTTTGTCGCCGGTCACAAAAGTGGCATCAAGATCTTCAGCACATGAACGAATGATAGCATCGATAGCACCTGCTTTTGCATACATCCTTTCTTCGGCAGTGGGTATTTTGCCTGTGAAGGACATGTCTAACATACCCTCACGGGCCATCTCTTGAAGCTGTTTTAACTCGTCAAGCCCTTTGTTACCGATCTCAAGGCCACGGTTTGCCTGTGATTCCAGTTCTGCCACCATGGCTTCTGATATGAACAGTTCAATGCCTTCATACTCACCACTCTCGACCATCTCGGACAGGAGACCATCGATGATCACACTTGTATCAGGAACTATCCTGTAATTTTCTTCTTTCATAAATAGAACTATCAATCAAAACTATTTAACACAACTGACACGAACGATAAAATATTAAAAAAGAGAAGGATGGGACTTAAAAGGTTCATTAAAACATCAGTAAACGTCAGCTGGGTCGAACACTTTCTCACCTACAACATCTCCCTCGATGTTGCGGTAGAAGCAAGAACGATATCCAGTGTGGCAAGCTCCGCCTTCCTGGGAGATCTTAACGACAAGAGCATCCATGTCACAGTCAATGAGTAGCTCGTGAACTTTCTGCATGTGCCCGGAACTTTCGCCTTTTTTCCAGAGTTTTTGTCTGCTGCGACTCCAGTAATGGGCAATTCCGGTCTCAATTGTCATTTCCAGAGCTTCCCTGTTCATGAAAGCAAACATGAGCACTTCACCTGTCCCATTGTCTTGGGCTATTGCACCGATCAGACCATTTCCATCAAATTTGAGAGTATCAAGATCGATCATAGTAATCAATTATTAAAATATACTATAACTATAAAAACTAAGAGGAAACAATATGCTATGATAACGATTATGATGTCCGAATGAATTCGTCAGAATCATTTAGCTTGACTTAAAGAAGATCACAGGATGAGTAAAATGGATTACAGCTTCAATGGCACTGGGGGATACCGCGTCCCAACTGGAGTAGGGAGTTTGGACATACAACTCGGAGGCGGGGTCCCACCAGGAACTACAATACTTATTCTTGCAGAACCAGGTGCAAGCTCAGAGGTCTTTGCACAACAATTCATTAATGGTGGTTTGGCAAACCAGGAAGAGGTCTATTATTTTTCTGCTGAACACCCGACCCAAGAGATAGTTGAAGATATGAAAAATTTCGGGTGGAATATTGAAAAACAGATCGAGGAAGGAAAAGTTGACTTTATTGATGCATATACTACACGTTTTTCCAATATTTTACCAAATAAAAGCTTCAGTGACCTTTCAGCAAAAGATTTTTTGAAACTGAACACTGACGCTATGAACCACCTTAAGTCGTCGGTTACAAAGGAAAGAAAGGGGCCATACAGAGGAGTTGTGGATTCTATTTCTTACTTCCTGAGATCCTATGAGCTCAACTCTGTCATTGAGGCTATTGAGATAATATCTTCCATAGGCAAAATTACAAAATCTGTCCAGCTCGTTATGATGACTGGCGGCATGCACGACCCGAAAGTCGAAAATAATCTAAAGAGCGTGTGTGACGGAGTTATAGAGTTTCGAATGAGGGAGCGTGGAAGTGAGATAGAGCGATCAATATTGATACGTAAGATGAGAGGAATGATACCCCCTGACAGGACGATTCCATATAATATCACTCACAAAGGAGTTGAACTGGAGACCACGACCAGAGTTCTCTGATCGTTTTTGGAAAAGATATCCTTAATATTTGCTATAAAAATGGTTGATAAAAATGAAAGATAACCTTGCTGAACTCCTGACAAATATATTTGCAACTTCAGGACATAGTGTTTCAGAATCAGACACTGTGGATCTGATCATCGAAAAAAATGGCACTAAGACCTACATTAAGTTGACAACACAACCTGATATTTCAGAGATAAATAGCTTTGCTGCTGTTGTAGAAGACAACATTGGGCTTTATGTAACTTTGGAAAAGATGAGTGCTGAAATGTGGGACTATGCAACACATATAGGACTCATTACGTGGGACCGCGATGAACTTGCCTTCCAAATCGGAAAAGCAGTAATTGCTGACATAGAAGGAAATACATCCGATCTGGAACTTGTTGCATATGATGTAAAGAAACACCATCATGAAGAACTTCCTGCTCAGATACCTGATATGAGCTCTTCATGTGAAGATACAGAAGTATGGGATTCGAACAATGTTGAACCTGCTGCACCAGCAACTAACAAACCTGGATTCAATATATGGAGAACATCACCAGAGATGCAAGAGGCAGAAACAAACAACGATTTCATACAATATGAACACCCACAAAGAACAGCACAGGAATCAGCGCCAGCGCCAAACATGATGGAAGAACCACAGACCGCATCATGGCAGCCACAGAACCAGGAATCAGCACCAGCGCCAACTCTGATGCAGGAGCCACAGACAACATCATGGCAACCACAGGGCCAGATGCCTTTTACGCTAAATCTTCACACTGCACCTATAAAATTACAGAAGGATAGGGCTATTGCAATGGCAAAGTCCGAGATAGGAATGCCGAAAGATGTGAGTCTGAAATTTGTCCCATACTGGAGATATGCATATGCAGTTAAGGCTGAACACCGGTTCAAGAACAAAGTGGTAGACATATCAGGACAGGGACAGGGTTGTCTGAATGCACTTAATGGGAACAGGGAACAGATCGAACTACAGCAGGTAAATGATAGCATAACTTTGCCAGATGATAGTTATGAGATCAAGAGTCAGATGTTCGATCAGCAGGAAGCGGAAACTACTCTTTTATCCGAGATCATAGAGGAATATACGAAGGATGTACGTTTCAGCAATGTTGTCGGGGAGGCCATGATATCCGAGCATAAGATATTCAAGCCTACAGCAGATGATATTCGTTTCAATATCGAGCTTGTATATGTCCCAATATGGGAAGTTAAAGGATCAAGGAACTCGATAGAGATCAATGCTTACACACAGAAGATCCTTACCGAACCAGTAGATGATGATGTGGAGTTTATATGATTGTTCGTTTGTGTGCGAACTTTTAAATATGACAACGTATATATAACGTTTAATGCATTTATTATTTTCATATATCAAAATGGAGTGATTTAAGAATGATCGAGATAACAGACGTTGCTGCAACCGAATTAAAAGCACTTCTTGAGGCTGAAGAGAAGAAGGATCACGCACTCAGGATATTTGTCGCTGGCATGGGATGCAGTGGTGTACAGTATGGAATGGCACTTGATGACGAGATCAAGGAAGATGATGTTACAGTAACAAGCAAAGATATCAAGATAGTAATGGGTCCTGACATCAGCGAACAGCTTGATGAAGCAACTGTAGATTATATTGACACCGAAGGTGGCAAAGGATTCATTATTGACAATCCAACTGCAAATTCCGGATGCGGAAGCTGCGGTGGTAGCTGCCACTAATATTAGAACAAGACTTTAATTTAATAATATAATCCTACTCGGTAACGATTAATAGGTGATCATATGATTCCAGGTATGGGCGGTCGGGGCATGAACCCGGCAAAAGTCAAGCAGATGATGAAACAGATGGGCATCAACATCGATCAGATAGAAGGTGTTGAACAGGTCATCATCAGGACCGCAGATAAGGATATTGTGTTCAACGATGCAGATGTCAGTATCATGAACGCACAGGGTGTGGATACTTACCAAGTGGTTGGCACTCCTGAAGAGGTTCCAAGGGAAGTTGTCATTCCTGAAGATGACGTTAGACTTGTGGCTGAACAGACCGGTGTGTCCGAAGAAGCTGCACTTGAATCCCTTAAAAATGCGAACGGAGACTTGGCCGAGGCCATTCTCGCTCTTTCCTCATGAACCCTTAACGGGTTCCTGCTTTTTTTATTGCCTTCAAAACAGGACAGTAAATTAAAACATTATAGAATTATATTTATATAGTGGCATTCATAGCTATCCCTGACATTGATATGAAGAGGAATAGAGATGAAAGATGAAACCACGGATATCAACCGTGAGCAATTAGCTACAAGAATAGGGTTCTTGCTTGTTTCTGCGGGATGTGCCATTGGTCTTGGAAATATCTGGCGTTTCCCTTTCATAGTAGGAAAATACGGAGGTGCTGCCTTTGTTATTGTTTATCTTGTATTCCTCCTCATTCTCGGATTGCCGATATTGATAATGGAATTTGCCACTGGAAGAGCCGGAAGGCAGAATATTGCGGGGTCCTTGCGCAAGCTGGAGCCAAGTGGAAAAAGATGGCACTTATTCGGATATATCGCCATAATAGGAAATATCATCCTGCTCATGTTCTACACTACCGTTGCAGGGTGGGGATTGGCATATTTCTATTACATGGTCAAAGGTAGCTTCATTTACCTCGGACCCTTGGAAATAGAGCTTTTCTTTGACCTGTTCATAGGTCGTACCCTGGAAATGATAACCTGGATGGCTTTGGTGGTCGGTCTTGGGACATTCATATGTTCAGTAGGATTGCAGAAAGGGGTTGAAAGGGCTTCCAAGGTGATGATGTCAGGGCTTTTCTTTATATTGATAGTACTCGTACTTCGTTCTGTGACCCTTCCCGGTGCTGCTGAAGGGATAAGCTTCTATCTTGAACCGGATTTTTCGTTATTAAGCTGGCAAGGTATCTATGCCGCCATGACCCAGGCATTCTTCACTTTGAGCGTAGGGGTCGGGGGTATGACCATCTTCGGAAGTTATATCAACAAAGATCATTCCCTTACAGGAGAATCCATAAGGATCACATTCCTTGATACTACCATAGCCCTCATGGCAGGCCTTATGATATTTCCGGCATGTTCTGCTTTCGGGATCGATGTAGGATCAGGTCCCGGGCTTCTCTTTGTAACATTGCCGAACGTTTTCAATCAAATGCCTGCAGGTATATTGTGGGGAACTCTCTTCTTCCTGTTCCTTGCCTTTGCTTCAATGTCAACTGTAATGGGCATCTCGGAGAATGTAATAGCTTTTTCAATGGACGAATGGGGATGGAAAAGAAAGAAAGCATCAATAATAAGCGGAGTTGCGATATTCATTTTATCCATACCATGTTGCCTTGGATTCGGACCATTGAGCTGGTATCAGCCTTTTGGGGAAGGAACATCCATCCTTGATCTGGAAGATTTCATATTTGCTAACAATATCCTTCCAATAGGTGCACTTACACTGGTGCTTTTCTGCAGTTATAGTTTCGGATGGGGATGGAACAATTTCATTCGGGAGACAGATACAGGAAAGGGGCTGAAGTTCCCAAGTTGGACAAGAACATACATAAGATACGTTCTTCCACTCATAATAATCTTCATACTTGTCAGAGGATGGATAGGAACATTGTCATAAAAAAAAAGAGATCAGTATTCAAGTTCAAGGGACTTCAATACTGAATGATATTCTTCCACAGACATCCTTGAGTATAATGCCCTTTTTACAACTTCACTAAGAGATGGATGGATATCCATTCCATTGACTACAGGACCGATATTGCTCCCAGGGGTATTCATCACAGTTATTAATTGATGAATTAGAACTGATGCTTGCGGGCCAATTATATGTGCCCCCAGAAGAGTACTGCCTGAGTCCCCCAGAATGACCTTAACGAAGTAACTGTCAAGATCCATTGCCATACCTTTTCCAGTGTCTTCGAACCTATGGAAGCCAATGGAGATGTTGTCTTTGCCGTATTGCTCAATGGCTGCAGCTTCCCCAATGCCCACACCTGCCATCTCAGGATAGGAGAATATGGCATAGGGAACAGCGCGATAGTCGGTTTTGATGTCCTCTTTCAGGACTGCGTTCTGATATACCAGGGTGGATTCATAGTTGCCAACGTGTTTGAAAAGATAGTGACCGTTAGCATCGCCAAATGCCCAGACGTTGGAACAGGTAGTTTCCAGATGGTCGTTCACCTTTATCCAACCCCTTTCATCGGTTTCAACACCTCCTTTTTCAGGATGGAGAATATCGGTGTTGGGACTTCTGCCGGTGGCTACTAATACTTCATCCACAAGAAGTTCCATTTCATCTCCTGAATTTCGGTCTTTTGCGATTATTTTCTTTTGTTTGCCTGATGACTGGATCTCAGATACTTCATGATCTGTGATTATATCGACATATTGTGCCATCTTTTTTCTTGCAAGTTCGCTTATTTCAGGTTCTTCATTGTCAACAATTCTCGGACTGCGACCGATGATAGTTACCTTTGAGCCCATTGCAGAGAAGAAATGGCTGTATTCAGCCGCTATATAACCACCTCCGATAATCGCAAGGCTTTCCGGGAGGGTGGTCAGTTCCAGTACAGTGTCACTGGTAAGATAGGTAATTTCATCAAGACCTTTCACAGGAGGGATCATGGGCTTTGAACCTATGCTCAAGAAGATCATTTTTGATGTGATCTGCTCTTCTCCGACCTTTAGTACATAAGGTTCAATGAACTCTACAACGTCTTCATAATAATCTAATTTAGAATCGGATGAGAGTCCTTCGTGTATCATTTCAATATCTTTATCTATGCTGGACCGCATCCTATCCATTACGAATTTAAAATCAATTGATCTTATTTCAGCATCGATACCAAAACGATCTGCTTTTCCAATCTCTCGGACAAGTTCTGCAGGATAAAGTAGCATTTTAGAAGGGATACAACCTCTTGTTAGACATATCCCCCCGGGTTTGTCCTTATCTATGATAGCAACTTTCATTTCAGGATAATCTTGCATTATCAAACTTACATAGTTCATACCCGAACCACTGCCAATAACAATTAGATCATATTCTTTCATTTCCAGACCCCAACTTATGATAAGATATTAGATTGTTTTTATTGTTATACTTGATGCTTTCAGAAAATGAAGCAAGCTACAGCAATATTGAGGGCCTTGCGCCGTGAAATAGTACCCATAGCTATTGGCCTGTCTTGCCTATGATTGGCAATATCTATCTTGTAATCGAAATAATCATTTATAGAAAATGAACCCATGAATAGAAAGAGACATACTATTCCTGCTATTAAATATTTGAACTCGTTTCCGATGAGTTCAACTGACAGGATACCTCCGAGAAGAACAGTAAATATGCCAAACAGTGAATTGCCAAATCAGTTCAGAGGTAAATATGGCCGTAATTGTTCCATTATGGAGCTAATTCGATCAGCTCCCCAATAGTTCATTCACCTTGAGGGTCACAAGGGACATTAGTTCCTCGAGAGTCCTGCAATTGTTTATTTTATCAGATGAAATGAACAAATCTAGCTTATTACTATTTTCTATATAAGCACAGGGAAATGATGATCCTTTTTCACTGTACTTTTCATAGAATTCATCCTTATGCAAGAACTTTACAGGAATTCCAAGATCATCCACGAACGATCTCCATTCATCTTTGATTCCTGTATTACCATAGGTTATGGCACAAAGATTGCATCCATAAGTGGATGGAGATACGATCTTGTGAACGTAGTCTTTCATTTCATTTATGAGACCGCTGTCTGCATTATACACAAATATAAGAGTATTTTCACTCATTCCCACACCCCAAAATAATCCCGGATAAAAGTTAACTGCGATAGGATATAACGTTAATTGAACAAGCCAGGATACCAAATGCTCCAGATCCGCTTAGAATAACTATTCTTTAAGCTTTGCTCAGTAGTACAAAATAAACGAAAAATAAAGTCACAACTATTGAGTTTAGGATCACTTAAGAAAAGAGTTGGATAGAG
>JAIORJ010000044.1 GCA_021108185.1 Methanococcoides sp.
TTCGGAATTGGGATTGGAGCTCATTTTTGCCCTTCCTATTGCTGTGGCTGAAATCATGCTCTCGATATGGCTTATCGTTAAAGGATTTAATCCAGATGCAATCGATTCCGCGTCTGTCAAAACAGATATAGACGAGATAACATGATAAAATCAAAGTAAATTTGGAGGAATACTGATGAAAGCAATTGTGTATGAAAAATACGGACCACCTGAAGTTCTTCATCTCAAAGAGGTGGATAAACCTACTCCAAAGGACAATGAAGTATTGATCAGAATTTATGCGACAACAGTGACAAAATATGACTGTTGGATGCGAAGTTGCACAGCCCCACTAGGATTCGGGCTCCTAATGCGAATAGCATCAGGTATCAGAAAGCCGAAGAAACCTATACTAGGGACTGAATTTGCCGGGGAAATTGAAGCCGTTGGCAAAGATGTAAAACTCTTCAGGAAAGGGAATCCGGTTTTTGGATACACGGGGATGAGTTTAGGTGCTTATGCCGAGTACATCTGTCTGCCTGAAGACGGGGCTCTGGCAATAAAACCGGCCAATATGACCTATGAGGAAGCCGCCGCGGTCCAACAAGGGGCATTAACTGCACTGTTTTTCCTGAGAAAAGGAAATATTCAGAGCGGACAAAAAGTCCTTATCTTTGGCGCTTCTGGAGGGGTAGGTTCAGCTGCGGTACAGATTGCCAATCACTTTGGGGCAGAAGTTACCGGAGTGTGCAGTACCAGGAAATTAGAATTAGTGAAATCTCTGGGAGCCGATAAGGTAATTGATTACAATCAAGAGGATTTTACCAAAAGCGGTGAGACCTACGACATTATTTTTGACACCGTCGGCAAGAGTCCTTTTTCAGGTAGTACAAGATCGTTAAAGAATGAAGGAATCTATCTTTTTACTACCTATGGGTTGGTACGGCTTTTTCGAATAATATGGCTTAATCTGACAAACAGTAAGAAGGCAATATCTGGACTTTTAAAAGAGAGAGCTGAAGACCTAATTTTCCTCAGAGAGCTTATTGAGGCTGGGAAGCTGAAAGTGGTCATAGATCGACGTTATCCGCTGGAACAGGCTGCTGAGGCTCACAGTTATGTCGAAACAGGGCACAAAAAGGGAAGTGTGGTCATAACTGTGGAACATAATAATAATGCCGGGCAAGATAAATGAATAGGACTACTTAAATAATAAAATTTGGGAGAGGAAAATGAACTCAAACAGAAAGACCGCAATAATTGTGGGAGTATTATTTATAATTGCGACGGTTGCATACTCACTTGGTGTTATTTTATTAGATCCAATTCTAGGTGCTTCAGATTATCTTACTAGTGCTTCTGAAAATGAAAACCAAATGATAATGGGATCGTTCCTTGTGTTAATTGATGCCGTTGCAGTTGCTGGTATTGGAATTATGATATATCCAATTCTAAAGAAACGTAATGAAGCTTTAGCTCTTGGGTACGCTGGTGCCAGGATTGCTGAGAGCGTACTTTTTATTGTTAATGTGATCGCCATACTAACACTATTGGCATTAAGTCAGGAATTTGTAGAGGCAGGAGCTCTGGATGCTTCCTATTATCAAACCTTTGGTACTATATTACTAGCAGCAGGTGATTTGGCCTTTTTGTTTGGGTTTGCAGTTGCTTTTACACTATCTGCTCTGATCTTGAATTCTTTATTGTATCAATCAAAACTCGTTCCTCGATGGTTATCAGGCTGGGGTTTTGTTGGAGCCTTATTGTTGTGGGTATATTATTTGTTACAACCTTTCAGCATCAATCTACTTGGTATTTTATTTATTCCAATAGCCGTGCAAGAAATGGTTTTTGCAGTATGGCTTATCGTTAAAGGATTCAATCCAGATGCAATCGATTCCGCGACTGCAAAAACAGATATTAACGAGATAAAATAACCAAATCAAAGTAAAATAGGATGAATTGAAATGACAAACAGTACCACCGATACATCACAACGTAAAGCTGTAAGAGTCGCAGGCTTCATGTTCCTATTTAGCTTATTAGTTCCTCTCCTTAACTGGACTTTTGTGCTCTCCAAATTTATTGTTGCAGGAAATATCATGGCTACAGCCAATAATATTGTGGCCAATCAATTGCTATTTCGTATTGGTATGACTATCGAACTGATCATGTCTGCCGGGTTGATCGTATTGGCTCTGGCTCTTTATATAATACTCAAACCGGTAAACAAGGATCTTGCTTTGCTTGCACTCCTTTGGAAGTTGGTAGAGGCGACTATAGCGGCTGCAATTGTGCTTGTCTCTTTTATTGCTTTGCAGTTTTTAAATGGAGACGCATATGTAACAGTATTTACTCCAGAGCAGTTACAGGTCCCTGTAGGATTTCTTCTCAACGAACATACTGCACTATATTCTATACCCATGGTATTTCTTGGTCTGGACATGATGGTATTTTCTTATTTGTTTTTCAAATCGAAATATATACCAAGGATATTAGCCAGCTTTGGAATCGTTTCATTTGCGCTTATTTTCATTCACGCCTTAATGTATATTCTTGCACCCGAATACGCAACGATGCCAATAAATCAAGTCCTTTTTTGGGCACCGAGCGGTCTTTTTGAAATAATAATTGGTTTATGGCTCTTGTTTAAAGGTATAAATGTCCAACAGGGGGATAAACACATAGAAGAAGCTTCCTGAATGAAAAAGAGTACAACTGAAGTATATTGTGTATCAAATAAGGAAGGCTATCTTAATAAAAGCGATTGCATGGACAAAAGCGTCCTTAGAAAACATCGACAAGAATGGATCACAGAATAAGAGATACCAAGATCTGCACGACAACGCATATCAATAAACCTAAAATTTAAGACAGACCGAAACCAATTCAGCTTAATACCACTCAACTCATCTTTTAAATATAGGAGAGATTCCAGATGCTTCGAATAGCAGTAACAGGAAAGCCCGGTGTGGGGAAATCAACGATATTGACAAGGGTTGTGGAGAAACTTGATCTAAAAGCCTGTGGTATCCGGGCCGCAGAGATGCGTGTGGACGGCAAACGCCAGGGGTTTTCGATCGAAGATATAGATACAGGCAGGAAAGGTATCCTAAGCCATGTCAAATGCACTGGCCCGAAACTGGGGAAATATCATGTGAACCTTGAAGACCTTGACGGCATAGGTGCAGAGGCAATCAAGGATGCCCTTAGTTGTGATCTTGTGATTATAGATGAGGTCGGGCCCATGGAGCTCAAGTCTGATAACTTCGTTCGGGTCGTGGAGGAAGTGCTTGATTCGGACAGGCCGATACTTGCTGTGCTGCATAGATCGAGCAAGCATCCACTGGCGCAAAGGATAAGGGAGGAGTTCGAGGTTTTGATGGTTGATGAGGCTAATCGTGACGATCTGCCGGAGAGAATAGCTGGGAGATTTCGTTAAAAGGGATAAATAAAAAAAGAAAGGAAATGCAAGAGAGGAGAGTTCATTCTTCTTCTTTTTCCATAATCTCTTTAATCTTTTTATCTTCCCAACTTTTACCGATTTTACTCACACTAATTCCTTGTATCACTACAAAGATTCCCCATCCAATAATCGGCCAGTGAACCCACCAACTTCCTCCATCAGAATAGTCAATAAAAAATAGTATGGCCATGATCACCGAGTATATTATTAGATGGTTGTAGAACCCTTTAAGTTCCTTCACTCGTTCCTGGGCACGTAATAATTTTTTATCTTTTTCTTCCATTTAATATCACTCCCCTTTGTAAAATTAGGGTTTGAATACTTAATATTTGTTGAACGTGACTTATTTTATGGGAGTTTTATCCATCATCATCACATAACAAAAACAATCTCCAGCAGGCTTTCGATCAGCAGGCCAGCTACACAGGAAACCAGCGGGATCAGCAAATAGGCCATCACGTACACAATGGTCAAGCTTTCAAAAGGCCATTCTGGCACGTCTTCAATGAGTTTGAGATTTGCAACCAGATCTGCCATCTGCCATCTGCACGAGTGATATTTCCGGTGAACTGCTATCCAGAAGAGTTTCAGATTGTTGTATCCTTTCGCATATCCTGTATAGAAGTACAACACTATATTTCTACAAAGCCGGACACGTCCAAAAATATTATATAGTCAATCATCCCCATTTTATTATGGGTATGTGGTTTTAGATGGAAGAAAAGGATGAAAATACGAATTCATACAGAAAGACCGCAATTATTGTGGGAGTATTATTCATAACTTCGACAGTTGCGGGCATACTAAGTGTTGTTTTCTTAGAATCTATTCTGAATGCCCCAGATTATCTTATTAATGTTTCTGCAAATGAAAACCAGGTGATAATAGGAACGGTCCTTGAGTTAATTTGTGCTGGTGCATTTCTTGGCATTGCAGTTATGATCTTTCCAGTCTTAAAAAAGCATAATGAAAGTATAGCTCTTGGGTATGTTGTAGCCAGGATATGTGAGGAGATATCCATTCTTTTTTCAAATGCATAATCGTTGTAGGGAGTTGCCATATTTTGAATGTAAAATAAACAATGATGTGTAATATCTTCACATAATACTCTTTGCAAGCATCTCTGAGATATCATTCATATTGATGTCCCTCCCATCTCTTGCATACTCCTCCATGATGTATGCAAAAATGACAGTAGCTTACCATTAACTTCACGAACTTGCTTCCATTGTATCGGTCGCTTTCATCATTCCCAGTTTGGCCTTAGCCATTTCCCTGATAGATATCATACTCAGACATTCCCTGCAACAGTAAAATGTGTTCAACCCTATTATTTGTCTCTCAAGCTCTGTGTTGCAATTTCGACATAGCAGTTTATCTTCATTTGCCATATTTTCCCCTCCAATAATTTTTCCCCTATACTACCATTTATGACTTTTTGAATTTTTACTTTATTTTACTCTGTCCTCTTATACATTTGATAATATACATTTGCAGGATGTATAGTATACGCACTTACTTTATATATAACATCATAAAATTTATGGATTATTTATTTCATCTTTGGAGCTTTTCTAATTCAGGCAGAGAGGATAAAATTAGCAAGAGGAAATATGGTCATTGCACACATCGGTCAGTTCAATAACTATGATATTATGACAAAATGATCGATGAAGGTTTCATGGAAATAGAAACAAGACATCCAGGAATAGAGATTTGTGCTAATTTCTTACGAACAATTGAACTGATCTTTAAGTGGATTGAAGTTTAAGGTGAATTGACACCTATCAGTCCTTTAATTGAATATCCTTTAGAAATACTTAAGAACTAAAAACGGAGTAATTGTAAAAGAGAACAAATGAGAGGCTATATCAATAATTCGGAAAAACGCATGTTTATGCTATTTGGCTTTATGCTTTTGCCCATGGCATTCCTATGCTATCAGAAAGAACTGTCTTTAAGCGTAATATCCTCTTTACCACTGTTTCTAATTCTGGTCATAATGCTTGTTACTGCAAACATTGAGATTCCGGTAAGCTCCATTAAAACAAAGAAGCTTCAGGCACTTGATAAGGATGCAATGGTCCTTGAAGAGATGTTTTCGATCCCACTGGTAAAGGAGCTTTCCTACAGCAGTAAACAGGCTTTTAACACTGTGATCTCCCTGAACTTCGGTGGATTTATCATACCTTTCCTTGTAATGATATTCCTTCTCGTATTCCAGGCGGACTTCGTTGCCCTTGAAGTTATGTTGATAATGATGGTAGCTGTGATATTCCTATCTGAATTTAGAAATGGTATTGGTGTTATTGTACCTGATTACATAGGCGTGCTTGCTATTCCTTTTGCACTTATAATATCCCCTGATAACGTAGCATCTGTCATATTCATTTCCGGCATAGGCGGAATAATTTTTGGAAGCATAGCTACTCTTTTGATGGTCGACAGGGAAAAAAAGGGAAGTGCCGTTATTAGCATCGGCGGAGTTGGAATGTTCAAAGCAATATATGTTACAGCGATCCTGGCTTCACTTGTCTCGTGGTTCCTCTGATAAGGGACTGTGAGCCGCATTCATTCTTTCCTGAAGTTTGTTTGCCATGAGATTGACAGTTCTATATTTTGCAATCCCTTTATCTGTAAACCTGAATGGCTGAGGCGTTGTATCAACCTTTGTAGCCCTCATCTTCTGGACTGCCATAACAGGTGTGAGAGTAGGCTCTACTTCATTTACCTGTATCTTGTCCAGGAAAATTATGCCATCGCCTACAAAATCATATGTGTCATATGTCCTTGTTCTTATACCATATTCCTTTTCAGTAACAAGGAGTGTGGTGATATTCATCTTTTTGAGAAGTTTATGCAAAGAACGCCAGGAAACTGATCTACGGAACTCTTGCGGATCAGTGAACACATTCAGTGAATCGAACACTATTCTTTGTGGTTTGTAGGTTTCTATTATCTCACCGATATCTTCAAATGTCAGCATTGACATTCCGAAGATCTCAAGATATCCATCATCGATATGACTTCCAAGGTCCCAGCCAAACCGCATGAAATGCTGGATGAGCTGTGGGATACGTTCTTCAAATGAAAAGAAAAGACACTTTTCATCAGCTTTTACGCCTTCCATTAAAAATTGCATACCAAGAGTTGTTTTGCCTGTGCCTGGGGGTCCTGTGACAACCACGGAGAACCCTTTTGGAATACCACCTTCAAGCATTTCATCGAGTCCAAATACACCTGTGCCTATTCTCTTTATGATTTTATCGATATTGTTGATATCTATCTTGGATTTGAATTTGGTACTGTCAAGTGACAGCAAGGCCTTTTCAAGTACCAGATTCTTGGCTCCGAGTTCCTTTTCATATCTTTCAAGTATCTTAACAGCTTCAGAACTTAATGTAGTGTGAACAGGAAACTTATTTCGGGCCATAGAATTATGTTGGTGTATAAGTATTTAAACATTTACATTTATGTACACAGATGTGAACTTTATGTCCATCATTTTTTCTCAGTGTAGCCATTACCTTCAAGGAATTTACCACGCCCCTTCTCGGCAATTAGCTCCTCATCCCAGATGACCTCACCTTTTGAAATGGTCATTTTCGGGAATATTGCATCCATGTTCTCAAATGGGGTCCATCCGGCTTTACTGTGAAGTTTGTCTGCTTTAATGGGAGCAGCTGTGTGTGTATCCACAATGATCAGATCAGCATCATACCCTTCAGCAAATACGCCTTTTGAATGTTTTGTATCAAGACCAAAGATACGAGCAGGGTTTCGGCTTGTTACCTCGATCATCCTGCCAATTGGAAGCAGGTTCTTCTTGACGGCCATGAGCATAAGTGGCATAAGTGTCTCCACACCTGGCACACCGGAGGGTGCGCTTCTGATGTCAAGGTCCTTATCAAATTCGGAATGCGGTGCATGATCGGAAGCTATCGCATTTACAGTACCATCATTTACGGCATTCATCAGCGCTTTTACGTTCCTGCGATCACGCAGTGGAGGGTTCATCTTCCCGAAAGTACCGAGCCTGTCCCAGTCCCTTGTCGAAAGGAAGAGGTGATGTGGTGCCGTCTCACAGGTGACTTTGCTCTCACGTCCTTCATTTTTGGCCACATATGCCTCTTTGCGTATCAGACCCAACGCATCGAGTGTACTGATGTGGCAAAAGTGTGATCTTGTTCCCTTTTCTGCGATGGTCTCAAGCGCATTCTGGACAGCAATTCCCTCACACAGATTCGAGCGTATCCTGGAATGCGAATTAGGAGAATGATCATGTTTTAACAATTTCTCATTCTCAAGGCGGATGTTCTCATCCTCTGCATGGATACAGGCGACAGCATCAAGTTCCTTGATTATCCCAAGAGCTTCCGAAAAGTCCTCTTCATTTATATTTAGCCCGCCTGTGGACTCGGCCATGAATATCTCGCCAAACGATGTGACTCCCAATTCCCAGAGAAGGGAAAGTGACTCAATGTTCTTCGTTACACCGCCATTGATGCCGAAATCAATTATCGATTTGCGGTTTGCGAGCTTAAGTTTTTCCTTGAAGGATGACTTGCTGATAGTAGGTGGAATGGTGTTCGGATGCTCGATAACAGTAGTAGTACCACCAGCAGCCGCTGAACATGACCCTGTGTACCAATCCTCTTTCTTTACCATCCCCGGTTCCCTGAAATGCACATGTACATCGATGCCAGCAGGAATGGTCAATGCTCCCTTTGCATCGATAAGAAGGTCCGGGTCTGCTGAAGTGATATTCTTTGCTATCCGTTGGATCTTTCCGTCATTTATCTGAATTTCACCAGGCTGCAGAATATTATTGTAGAAGACCTTTGTGTTTGTGATGAGGATATCGGTCATGGTTTTGGATCTCCGATGTTATTTTGGATATAATATGATGTGTGAAAAGATATCTGAATTTAGATGTTTATGCGTTATAAGATTGTCCATTTTTGATGAAGGCATCCAATTGATCATATATTAATAATTCAAAAATTAAGCACTAATAATTGATAATGTTTATATTCACATCACCCATAAACTTTATTGTAAGTGATATGATAATTGATAAGGGGGAATTATGAGATGGATGAAAGTGTGATCAAGATCACAACAGCAAATCCGGCACCATTGGGATTAATGGGGTTTGGAATGACCACGGTGTTACTTAATTTGCATAATGCAGGATTCTTTGGACTGGGAGTGACTATCTTAGCCATGGGCCTATTTTATGGAGGCATTGCTCAAATTATAGCAGGGGTCATGGAATGGAAAAATGGTAATACCTTTGGAACAACAGCATTCGCTTCATATGGAGCATTCTGGCTCACTTTAGTATTCATACTGATCGCACCGAAATTGGGTTTGGGAGACGCTCCAACCGCAATAGAAATGTCAGCATATCTATTCATGTGGGGATTGTTCACCTTTGGAATGTTCATAGGGACCTTCAAAGCTAACAGAGCCTTGCAAGTCGTCTTCGGATCATTGACATTGTTATTCTTATTGCTAGCCATATCCGATCTCACAGGGAATGCAGCACTAAAGCAATTCGCGGGTTATGAAGGGATCTTTTGTGGTCTCAGTGCAATATATCTGGCACTGGCTGAAATAATAAATGAAAAGTTCGGTAAAACGATCTTACCAATAGGTGAATAATAAGATTTTGTATTTGCTTTAACATCTTGATGAAAGGTGTTAGATCATTCTTTTTAAATTTTAGATCGATATTAAATTTCTCGATAAATATATAGAATATATATCACTATTGTTCCTATAATGCTATATGTACTTCACTATATAATATACTGAGAGACTATATATGCATTTCAACTCATTTGCACCTTTATACGACTGATAGACCAAACCAAAAGGATTGGTTCAAGAAGGTTATAAAAAATGTTTAAGAGATCGATATTATCTGTGACCACTCTGCTTGTGGTCATGTCCCTTGCTCTTTTCGGAGCAGGTTGTGTAGGGAATAATTCAGATGATGGCGGAGAAGCCATAATGGTCAAAGGGTCGGACACCGTCCTTCCCCTTGCACAGGCAGAAGCTGAAGTTTTTATGAGCGAAAATCCTGATAAGTACGTCTCCATCATTGGCGGTGGTTCCGGTGTAGGAATTGCTGCACTCATCGATGGTGAAGTCGACATTGCAATGGCATCAAGGGAAATGAAGGACGTTGAGATAGAGAATGCACAGAATAACGGCATTAACCCATTACAGCATACAATTGCATGGGACGGCATCTCAGTTATCGTAAACCCGGAAAATCCTATCTCAGAACTCACATTCGAACAGATAAAAGCTATCTACGTAGGTGATGTTTCAAACTGGAACGAAGTTGGTGGAGAAGACCGAGAGATCGTGGTCCTTTCACGCGATAGCAGTTCAGGTACCTACGAATACTTCAAAGACGAAGTTCTTGAAGGCAATGAATACAGGGCTGATGCACTCATAAACCCATCCACCGGATCGATTATCCAGACCGTATCACAGAACCAGAACGCTATAGGTTATGTTGGTGTGGCATATCTTGGCAATGACGTAAAAGCACTTGCTGTCGATGCAGGAGAAGGCGCTGAAGAACCAACTGCAGAGAATATACTTTCAGGTGCATACCCCCTTGCAAGACCGCTATACTTCTACACTGACGGAGAACCTACCGGGCTTAACCTTGAGTTCATAGAGTTCATTTCAAGTGAGCTGGGATCAGAAACCGTCTTAGAAGTAGGGTATTTCCCTGCTTAACCTTTTTTTAATACCTAAAATGACAAAGGACAGAGAATGTCACGTAGAAATAATAAGGAAAAGGCAATCGAAGTTGCACTTCTGATGACGAGTGGAGTGACAGTAGTAGCTCTTTTCCTTCTTTGTATCTTTCTTTTTAGAGAAGGAGCCCTCCTGTTTGGTGACCACTCATTAGTTTCCTTCATCACAGGGACCTCCTGGTACCCTTCATCCTCACCTGCAAAATTTGGCCTTTTACCCCTACTTGCCGGTTCACTGATAGTGACCGCAGGAGCGGTTATACTCTCCGTACCCCTTGGGATCGCAGCAGCCATATATATGGCAGAGATCGCAGACCCGAAGGTGGCACAATTACTGAAACCATTTGTGGAGATCCTTGCAGGAATACCCTCGGTGGTCTATGGTTTCTTCGGACTTATCGTAGTAGTCCCGCTATTACAGGATCTTTTATCCCTTCCCACAGGACAGACCGCATTGGCAGGTTCTATCATGCTTGGGATGATGGCATTACCAACCATCATATCAGTAGCTGAAGATGCCATCACCTCAGTGCCTTCAAGTCTTAAAGAAGGATCCTTTGCCCTTGGAAGTACCCATTGGCAGACAATATATCGCGTCATCCTACCAGCAGCATTGTCCGGCATATCAGCTGCGGTAATGCTTGGTATCGGAAGAGCCATAGGGGAAACAATGACCGTAATGATGGTTACAGGTAATACTGCCATCATACCCGGGATTCCGGAAGGTCTTTTCGACCCTGTAAGGACTATGACAGCAACCATAGCCCTGGAAATGGGCGAAGTACCACAGGGAAGTGAACATTTCCATGCCCTGTTCGCTGTTGGTGCAGTACTCTTTATAACTACATTCATTATCAACCTCATTGCTGATAGTGTCAAGAAAAAATACAGACTTCAGGAGGAGGCATAATGTTCCTTAGACCTGACAAAGCAGAGAAACTGGCATTTGCAACCTTGAAGGTCTGCATGGCCAGTGTGATCATTTTCGTGTCCGTTCTGCTTATCCACATCATTGTGAACGGATACAGCGTACTTAGCATTGATTTCATTACACAAATGCCAATGAAAAGAATGACCGAAGGAGGTATCTATCCGGCCATAGTGGGAACCGTGTCGCTCATCGGGCTTTCAATGGCACTGGCCGTACCTCTTGGAATACTCTCTGCGATATACCTGAACGAATACTCCAGGCCCGGCCGTGCATCATGGGTTATCGAGATGGCCATCAATAATCTTGCAGGAACCCCTTCAGTGGTATTCGGACTTTTCGGACTGGCACTGTTCGTCAAATATTTCGGCTTTGGCCCCTCCATCCTCTCAGCATCACTAACTCTGGCCTTACTCATACTGCCAGTCATCATCCGTGCAAGTAAAGAAGCTCTCATGACCGTACCGCAGGAATATCGTGAAGCATCTTTAGCACTTGGTATAACAAAATGGCAGACCACCAGAAAGGTAATACTTCCTGCTGCTATTCCGGGAATAATGACCGGCATTGTCCTGAGCATTGGCAGGGTTGCCGGAGAGACAGCACCAATACTTCTGACAGGTGCAGCGTACTTCTTACCAAGGATACCTGATTCGGTCTTTTCACAGTTTATGGCACTACCTTACCATCTGTTCGTTCTGGCAACATCCGGTACGAGCATTAGCCAGACAAGACCACTACAATATGGAACTGCATTGGTGCTTCTATCAATTGTGTTCATGATGAACGGTATTGCAGTCGTCATAAGGAACCACTACAGGAAGAAGCTGAACAGATGATCGAAGAACAGGAACGATATTATGTCCAAAAATGAAAATATTACAAACATCAAGATCGAGAACCTTGATCTCTGGTATGGTGAAAAACAGGCCTTAAAGGATATCTCCATTGATATTCCAAAAAATAAAGTCACTGCACTGATAGGCCCTTCCGGATGTGGAAAATCTACATTCTTAAGATGCCTGAACAGGATGAACGATCTCGTGAGAATATGCCGTATCGAAGGCGATGTGCTGATCGATGAACAGAACATCTATGGCAAGGATGTTGATGTCGTGGACCTGAGAAAAAGAGTGGGAATGGTCTTTCAAAAGCCAAATCCGTTCCCCATGTCCATCTATGATAACGTAGCTTACGGACCGAGGATACACGGCCTATCTAAGTCAGAGGTAGATGAGCGGGTTCATAAGGCACTTGAAGATGCCGCTCTCATGGATGAAGTACGGGACCGTCTGAACGATAAAGCATTCTCCCTGAGTGGTGGACAACAGCAACGGTTGTGCATTGCAAGAACACTTGCAGTCAAGCCTGAAATAATACTGTTTGACGAACCATGCAGTGCTCTTGACCCGATATCCACATCCAAGATCGAAGACCTTATTCTTGAGCTAAAGAAAGATTACACCATTGTCATTGTGACACACAATATGCAACAAGCAGCACGTATATCTGACCATACTGCGTTTTTCCTCCTTGGAGAACTTATCGAGTTTGGAAGGACAAAGCACATATTTGAAGATCCACAGATAAAGAGTACCGAGGATTACATAACAGGAAGATTCGGGTGATATAATGGTCAGAGAAAGATTTAGTCAACGGCTTGAGGACCTCAGGTCGGAAATTCTGGAGATGGGAGAATTATCCCAGAAAATGCTGGTGAATTCCGTACAGGCATTGGAAAATATTGACCTTGAACTTGCAAAGAATGTCATTGAGATGGATTCCATTGTTGATGACCTTGAATATGATGTCGAAAAGGCTACAGTGCACTTGCTAGCCTTACAACAACCAATGGCAAGAGACCTTCGTTTGATAACCGCTTCTTACAAGATCGCCATCGACCTTGAGAGAATGAGCGATTTTGCAGTGAACATAGCAGAACTTGTCAGTAAAGTCGAAGGTGAACACGTCATTCCATTGGCGGAGATAAAAACGATCGTCTCCATTACACAAATGATGATGGAGAATTCAATGAAAGCCTATGCTGAAAATGATGCTGAACTTGCAAGGGCTACTGCTGAAGAAGATAGTCAGGTTGACAGATTGTTCTATTCCAACTGGCAAAAACTGGTGAACCTGATGATCGAGGATGCTGCACTGATACCGAATGCGGTCGATCTTATCTTTGTCCTCAGATATTTGGAACGCATTGCTGACCATGCATGCAATATCTGCGAGGGTGTTGTGTATATCGCAACTAACCAGAGGGTCAACCTGAATTAAAAAAAATGGAGATAAGGTTCAATGATCCTTATCTACATCATTTTTTCTTTTATTTTCTTATTTGTCGGGACCTCATAGACCTACTGGGGAAGGGGGACCAGGATGGATAATGACACTGTGAAATTAGCTTACTTGTATTGGTCCAACTCATTTTCTCCATGGTTCATAACAGACAAATAACTCAAGAAGGACAATTTAAGACCCGAAAAAGTCCGAATATCCATATCACTATTTTCATCTCATTTTTAAGAATATCCAGATTTATTAAAGCTTTATTTTCTAAAATGTTTATATTTAATTCATTAATAAACAAAAAAGGGCTCTTAAGAGCTTTGAATTGATGTAGAATTAGAATTAATGTTTTAAACTTGATTATTTTGATTAATTATCTATTTATATCTTCAAAAAGTAAAATTTGGACTTTAAAATCCTATTATTATTTTATTTATTATTTTTAAAAACAATGGAGTTATTATTAATAATTATAAGCGTAAAAAACGTATTTTATCTATTTTTTATAAAGCAAAGTCTCTATATATGTGCTATATCCTTATTGAAGATACTTCTAGTTTTTAATTTACAAAATAATTTCTAAAAATGGAGATTAACTATTTTGAACTCTGTTATGATGGTAAAAAAAGCTATTCACTACAATGCAATACAGAACATTCTGCAACATTATGAATGTCCTGATGCCTGTAAGGCAGAATGTTGCAGGAATGGACGGGTCCATATATTCGAAGAGGAGTTCAACCTTCTAAAAGAAAATAACCATGAAAGAGCGAAGGATATTAAAAGCGATATTCTTGTTCCGTCTCTTTATGTTATGACCAGCCCATGTTCTTTTCTTAACCCGACTAACAGGTGTGAGATCTATGAAAAAAGACTAACTGTTTGTGGTATGTACCCATTCAAAGTGAACGATTCAGGGATATCATTGGGATTACAACCATGTCCATTGGGTTTTATGATCATCAAAGACATATCATCCTGGGCAATGGACACAATATCGATAGCAGATATTACTGCTGCTGAAAAAGTTGAAAAACTGCTGCAATGGGAGATGAGCCTTGAGTCTTATGCAACGGAGGCTTCGGATTTCTATTCCAGAGAGACACTGCAAGAAATGCAGATACCTTACGATGAACTTGAGATGCTGTCCATGTTCCTACGATCTAAAAATGCATTGAAGAAGATCAATGATATACCTGGGATACAGGAGACCCATTGTTCAATGTGAAAAGATCAATACTTCCTCCCTGATATTTTAGCATCAAAGCTGCTTACAAGTAGGTATCCTAAAATTAAGAGAGCTATCAGGTTGATTGTTGATCTTCCTGCTATGAACCTGCTATGAAAAGAATATTGATGGAATATTCGGATAGAGTGGAATAAATTATCAATTATTGAATCCAGTTATACTTATGTTGAATTGTTTATTAGAAATCCCACTTTTTATATATTCTTGGTTTTACAAAGCAGTTTGCTATAAAATAGAAAGAGTTCGGTTTTTCCTAGTTACCTATATCCCCGCACAATAGTGTGTCGATGCCTATACGAAGGGAACTTTTAAAATAAACCGCAATCTATATTAATAGCTATGTAATAGTGCAGCCGATGAACTGGACAGACATAATACAGTGGACTATAGTTTTGGTTGGAGCGTTTATTGTGTACAGTGCAGCATTGCAGGATATGCGTGATGGTGTGTACAGAGATAGACTGTTCTCTACAAAACGTAATAAGTAAAGTACATTTAAAAACGGAGTGATAAGATGGATCTTAATGAACACCTGTTCATCTTGTCAGAAAATATTCAGAACTTGATCAAGAAGAAAGATCTCGATGATGAAGAGAAGGAGATCACCGCATAATCATTTGGAGTTCATTTTTCTTCTTCTTCTTTTTCCATGATTTTTTTGGATGTGTCAGACTTTGCAGAAATCTAGTTTTGTCCTTTTTTGTTCTGAGTGGAAGAAGATGGGATTTTCCAAGGGTACTTTGCATTACATGAAGCAGAATGCTAAAAGTGAGACGCCATTTACTCTCAATGCTCATGTGAAGGAGAGGTTGGAGAATTGGGATATTAAGGTGAAAATTTAATAAAATATTGGTTGAGAGATAAACACCCTCAACTAATTCTTAACAATATGGCTCACCTATACGATACATATCTATCAGTTCATTGACATCTGCAATAGATGTAGGTCCCTGTGTACGGTAGTCATCGATTGCCACATTCACGTCACCAATATCGATCACATAGTTCTCATTTTCATCGTACGGATTGTATCTAACTACAGGATATCCTGCAGCATTCCATGATGTGATACCGCCGTTCATATTATATACTTCAGTATAGCCAGCATTAACTAAGATACCACAGGCAGTAGTGCTTCTACCCCCGCTTTTACAATATACAAGTATCTTTTCACCAGATGGAACTTCATTGAGTCTTGAACTCAATTGGCTATAGGGAATCAAAGTCGCACCTTTGATATGCCCTCCGTCAAACTCAGCCTGAGTCCGTGCATCCAAAAGAAAAACTTCTTTGTTATCTATCATCTGTTTTGCGTCAGGGACCGGTACAGACGTAAAGCTCACCGCTGCCACAGTGTTGACAGCCAGTACCAGAAGAACAAAACATGCTGCAAGACATATTTTATTTATATGTTTTATTTTCAATCCAATCACCACTTATATAACTCCCAGGATAAAAACAATCATTACTTATGTTATAATTTTAGGTATCATACATTGATATACTTTTGGAAAGGGAGTTATGGACAAGAAGGACTTTATCAGGACAGAGAATTATTCCTTGAGGCTCAGACCCAGTGGAGCAAGGAAGGTTACTGCTGAGTTTAATTCGGTGATAAATGGAAAGGTTGAGTATAGGAAGAAGAATAGCTCTTGGAGTTCTGCTCTTTTAGTTAAAGCAAGAGAGTTAAGTCATCATCTTGT
>JAIORJ010000176.1 GCA_021108185.1 Methanococcoides sp.
TCCGGGTACCGGAAAATCAATGCTTGCAAAAGCAATGGCTGAACTTTTACCAAAGGAAGAGCTTGAAGATATAATGACATACCCCAATCTGGAGGATAGTAACAACCCAAAGATAAGGGAAGTGCCTGCCGGAAAGGGAAGGGAGATTGTCCTGGCCCACAAGATGGAGGCTCGCAAAAAGGCTCAGTCACGTAACATGATGATGATGTTCCTTGTGTTAGGTATCGTCATGTACTCGTTCTACGTAGGGCAGTTGCTTTGGGGTATCATCGCTGCGATCATGATACTTATGCTGACACGTCAGTTTATGCCAAAAGAAGAGCTCATGATACCAAAGCTCGTTGTTTCCAATTATCAGAAAGAGCAGGCTCCATACATCGATGCGACCGGAACACACGCAGGTGCACTCCTCGGCGATGTAAGACACGACCCATTCCAGTCAGGTGGTCTTGAAACACCTGCACATGACAGGGTCGAGAGCGGTGATATTCACAAATCACACAAGGGAGTACTCTTCATTGATGAGATCAATACCCTTAGACTTGAATCCCAGCAGAGCCTTCTAACAGCATTACAAGAGAAGGAGTATGCTATCACCGGGCAGTCAGAACGCAGTTCAGGTGCTCTGGTAAAGACCGAACCTGTGCCATGTGATTTTATCATGATAGCAGCAGGTAACCTTGATGCAGTGGAGAAAATGCATCCTGCACTTCGCTCACGCATAAAGGGATATGGATATGAGGTATTCATGCGTGATTCCATGGAAGATACACTTGAGAACCGTAAATCACTCGTTCGCTTTGTGGCACAGGAGGTCGTACGTGATGGCCACATCCCACCATTTGATAAGAGTGCAGTGAACGAGGTTATCAGGGAATCGAGAAGAAGGGCAGGCAGGAAAGGTCATCTTACTCTGAAGTTCCGTGACCTTGGTGGTCTTGTAAGGGTAGCTGGAGACATTGCTCATTCCGAGAATGCAGAGATCACTACTGCAACACATGTTCTCGCAGCAAAGAAGATAGCACGTTCCATCGAACAGCAGCTTGCAGACAGTTATCTCGAAAGGCGTAAGGATTACCAGCTTTTTGGCAAGCTGGGCGCTGCTGTTGGACGGGTCAATGGTCTTGCTGTCATGGGTGGTGATTCCGGTATCGTCCTTCCGATCATGGCTGAAGTGACACCGACGCAATCTTCCGCTGGAGGTCATGTGATAGCAACAGGTATGTTGAAAGATATTGCAAAGGAAGCTGTCCAGAACGTTTCAGCTGTTATCAAGAAAGTAACCGGTGAGGATATTTCCAATCATGATATCCACATACAGTTCATAGGCACATACGAAGGTGTGGAGGGTGACAGCGCATCGATATCTATCGCAACCGCTGTTATATCTGCACTGGAGAATATTCCTATTGACCAAACCGTTGCTATGACAGGTTCACTATCTGTAAGGGGCGATGTACTCCCTATCGGTGGGGCTACCTACAAGATAGAGGCAGCAGCTCAAGCAGGTATCAAGAAAGTGATCATACCTAAGTCCAATGAAGCGGATGTCCTTATCGAGGATTACTATAAGGATAAGGTCGAGATAATCCCAGTTACAACAATAGCGGAAGTCATCGAACACAGTCTTGTGGGAGAGGATAAGGCCGGTATTGTTGAAAAGCTCAAGAACATGAGCAACAAAAAGATCGATCTTGCAGCAAGGAGCAAGAAGGTCGCAGGTAGTGACGATGTCTGAAGTTGGGTTTTACGATGTCAGAATGATCGATGCAACATCCACATCGATCGTCCTTGACAATGGCAATATCGAGGAAATATCGGTCAATTACAGCAAAGGCTGTGGTGCTCGTGCTTTATGTGGTGGGTCATGGGGCTTTACCACTGCAGAAGGTGAGTTCGACCTTAAAGCGGCCATCGATTCCGCTTCAGAGCTTGCAGCACAGATGAATAGTATCTCTCCAAAGGATGAAGTAAAGCTTAAGCCCGTGGAAAAGCCTGTTATAAAGAACATCCCTACTGCAAAGATCGATCCTGCAGATGTTCCTATTGAGGAAAAGGTACAGTTATTGAAGGACATTGAAGACCATGCAAAGATGGATGGTGTCAGCAGTACTTCAGCAGTCTATTCCGAAGCTTCCGTAAATGTTCATTATATCAGTTCCGAAGGGATCGATTGCGAATACAGTCTTATCCGAACCGGATTTGCCATAAGTGCTGTTGCTACTGAGAATGGTTCATATCAGGTGGGGAGGGAAAGCCGTTTTGGAGTATGTGGTTTTGAACTTTTTGAAGAGAACGATGCTCTTGCACTTGCAAGATCTGCCGGAGAGACAGCAGTTGAGCTGCTTGGAGCAGAACAGGCAAAGGGAGGTACATTACCGGTAATACTTGACCCCGAACTTGCAGGCGTATTTGCACATGAGGCAGTAGGGCATGCATCAGAAGCAGATCTTGTGCTCGAAGGAAGTTCCATTCTGGCAGACCGTTTGGGAGAACAGATAGCATCCCCTTTGGTCAATATCATTGATGATCCTACATTACATGAATATGGATACTATCCCTTTGATTCCGAAGGTGTCATGTCTTCAAAGACCACGATAATAAAGGATGGAGTACTCAATTCATATCTGCATTCAAGGGAGACCGCACAGGCCCTTGGTGGAACTCCGGGAAACAGTAGAGCACAGGGTTATTCTGAACCGGTTGTTAGAATGAGCAATACTTACATTGATAATGGCGATTCGAATTTTGATGAAATGCTTGAAGAGATTGGCAACGGAATGTACCTGACAGGCTCAAGAGGCGGTCAGGTGAACACTGGAGAGGGTATCTTCCAGTTCAACGCCGAGAAAGGTTATCTTATTGAGAATGGGGAAGTTACAAGATTGCTCCGCGATGTATCCCTTTCAGGCAAGACCCTTGAGATATTGAACAATGTCACATTGGTCGGTAATGATCTCAAGATGCACTCTGGAAGATGTGGAAAAGGTGGCCAGCTTGCACCGGTATCGGATGGTTCCCCTCATATCTCGATTTCAAAGGCATTGGTAGGGGGAGTCTGATATGTTCGAACATGCACAGAAAGCTATTGAGCTTGCTGAAAAACTGGGTGCTGATGAAGCAGAGGTATATATTTCCTATAATCACTCTATTTCCGCAGATATCAGGAAGAATACCATCGAATCGGCAAAAGAGAATGTCAGCCAAGGAATTGGTATCCGTTCGATAATCAACGGCGCAGTTGGTTTTGCAAGTACGAACAACGTGAGTCGTATCGAGGATGTAGTGAACATCTCAGTGTCTTCTGCAAAAGTGAGGGAAAGTGATCCTGAATGGACATCACTACCATCAAATGCAAAATATCCTGAGGTATCAGGTACATACGATAAAAGAATCAGTGCGATCGGACTGGATGATTGCATAGGTCTCACAGGAAAGATGATCGAGGGTGCATTATCAGTACCTGATGTCAATACAACCTCCGGAAGCTTTTCAACATCATACAATAAGCACCTCATCATGAATACGAATGGTGTTGAGATCGTTGATGAAGGAACGGGGGTTTCCGGATTTGTGGATGTCATCACTACTAAAGGAGATATCTCAACAGCTTATGATTTTGAAGTTTCGAGATCACTTGATATCGATGTTTTTGGCATAGGCGCAAGTGCTTCAAGTCTTGCCATCAGATCACAGAACGGTATTTCCATAGAACCGAAGAAGACGAACGTCATTCTGCATCCGTTTGCGTTCTCCGATATTTTTGAGAACACATTCGAACCATCCATAGATGCGGATAATATGCAAAAAGAACGCTCTTCACTAATAGGTAAGAAAGGAGAGACCATTGCTACATCGGATCTGAACATTATTGATGATGGATTGCTTGAGGGTGGAATTGAGACCTCCATATCCGATGAAGAAGGAACACCATCCCAGAGGACTCCTATAATTGAAAAGGGTATCTTCAAGTCGTTCCTCTATGATAATTATACAGCAGGAAAAGATAATACTTCCAGCACAGGAAACGGAATGAGGCATTCTTATGTATCGTCTCCTTCGGTAGGTCCCAGAAACCTTATCGTGGAATATCCTTCAAGTGATGTAATTGCAGATACCGATGAAGGTGTGTTCATCAATACGGTCATCGGTGCACATACGGCAAATGCGATATCTGGAGATTTCTCGGTAGAGGCCAGAAATGCATTTACTATCAAGGATGGGCAGATCGATAAACCGATAAAGTCCCTGATGTTATCGGGCAATATATTCGAGATGCTGAACAAGATCACAGGTGCAGGCAGCGATGTCCGTAAAGTGGGAGGGACTGTAGTGCCATCTTTGAGGATCTCGGAGATGAGCATTGTAGGCTGACATGGTGATCAAAGAACAAAATCAACTACTATAGGAATTATTATATATTACTCATTACAATAATGAAGTGATATCTTTAATTTCATCTACCCAGTAATCTATATACTTTGGTAGGGACAATATGACCAATATTGAAGTAACAAGACCAGATGTTCTGCTCTTTAGGTGGTAATATGGCTGAGAATGACAGAATAAGAATACTCGTAGTCGACGATGAACCTGATAATGTCGAATTACTTACTGCATATCTATCGTACGACTATGATATAGTTCCAGCATACAGTGGAAACGAAGCTCTTCAAATACTGGGTGACTCAGAGCAGGTCTATCCTGATCTTGTTTTGATGGATATCATGTTAAAGGACGGTATGGATGGAGTGGAAGCTGCTAATCAGATCCATATCAAATATGACATACCTGTAGTCTATATCACAGCTTATGCCGATGATAGTATCATGCAAAGGGCAAAGTTAACGGAGCCTTTTGGATATATACTCAAACCATTCGAGGAAAGCGAGCTTCGCACGAACATAGAGATCGCACTTTATAAGCATAAGATGGAAAGCAAGCTTAAAGAAAGCCAAAAATGGCTTACTGCGATCTTAAACAATACTGGGGATGCTATGATCGCAACTGATAAAGATGGTTTGATAAAATTCATCAATCCCTTTGCAGAAGCCCTTCTCGGCAGGAAACAGATGGATATCCTTGGCAAACCGCTGAATGATGTTTTCTGTGTCGAAAGTGAAGAACCCGGTGTTACTGTCGATGATCCTGTTAAGAAGGTGATCCGCGAAGGCATGTTCTATGGACTTGCAAATCAGACCCTTCTTGTTACAAAGGACGATACAAGAGTTCCTGTTGACATTATAGGATCTCCGATAAAAGGGGAGAACGAGGATGTTATGGGGATATTGATAACTTTCTGTGATATTTCTGATCGAAAGCGCATCGAGAACCTTATTTATTCAAAAGCTTCAGAATCGGGGCTCTAAGTTAAGTTCCATATTATGTCGAAGGGGATGTCTCCCCATTTCAATTTTTTTTGGTTATTTAATTACTTCTGATATTTCTTGTTAACATTCGTAAGAATGCCGGATTCTTCCAATTTCTTTATTTTTGCTGAAACATGAGTTTTTGTGATCTCTACTTTTGGGAGAGGCACCTCAGATGTTGGTCGTTTTGAAGAGCCACTCGAAATAGTAGATTCTTCTTTACCACTGCTGATATTATTGATATTTTCAGCTTTCATTTCTTCGAGGAAGGCTGACATTTTTGTCTTTGCTTCGATGTGATAACCTCTTGTAAATGCAACATAGGAGAGTGAAATTATGATCAGTAATGGTATTGCAAATAGGAGGAATTTCACAGAGGAAGCTTTTGATTCTGTCTTGACAACTAATGCAGTGCCTTCTCCTTCTTCTGAAACCTCAAGTGATGGGGATGCCTTGCTTGCATCAGGATCAACACTATTTTCTGTTAAAGAGGAGTCGGCGTTACTTGTAGTTGCTTCCTTTTGAACAGGTTCGACTATTGCAAATGATGAGTATATTTCGGAAGTTGTAGCTTCGTAATAGATATATGTATCATCTTCACCTATTTTTTCGGTAGGCAGGATGTTCCAGTTATTATCTTTGTATACAACCATACTTACCGAAAATTCAGGCACACTGTTCTCTTTAAGCCATGTTTTCTCTACTCTGAAACCAATGGAAGAATCAATGAGCTTTTTCTCAAATCCGTAATCTCCTAACCATATGTTGATATTTTTATATACCCTTCCTTCCGGTGGTTTGGAAACAATACTTGAGGTCGTATTTAATGATTCGACTATTGCTTTGACATTACCAACGTTAAAGTCGGCTGTGGCAATGATGTAAGTAATATCTATCATTTCATTGTTGAAGGTGAAGGGTTTTTCCATACCTTTGATCATATGCGTGCTTGTAACAGCTTTTTCCAATATGTTCTCATATCTCTCGCTGGTGACGCTACTTCCTCCTCCCCCTCCACCACTACTACTTCCAGAATTGCTAGAACTGTCTGGGTCGGTAGTAGGTGTTGATACTGTGATGTAGTTTAACTTCGAGGTTGAATCGTTACCATTTCTGTTGCTCACAGTTAGGGAAACCGTGTAATTTCCTGCGGCTACGTAGGTATGTGATGGATTCGGATAGATTGATGTACTACCATCACCAAAATCCCATTCCCATTCTACAGCATCTGTGGATTGATCTGTAAATGATACTTTCAATGGATAGTTCCCAACTTTATTGATAGCTATAAAATTGGCGATTGGTTTTGGAAGGACAGTTACATTTATGAAATTATTTTTGAGGATATGATTGTAGCCATCGTTGTTAGATACGTTTAGGGAAACGTTGTAGATGCCTGGATTTTCATATGTGTGAATTGGGTTTGTCTCGTTTGAGGTGCTATTATCGCCAAAGTCCCAGAACCAAGTATTTGCATTTAGGGATGTGTCTTCAAAATCAACTTCAAAGGGTTCTTTCCCCTTGGTATCACTGACACTAAAACTTGCAGAAGGGAATAACTTTGTTCGTTTACTTAATGTTACAATTGTACTATTGATGTTCCAAACATTATCAACAGTCTTGCCACTCAAAGTATATTCTGTATTTGGGTCCAGATTTGTCATATTATAAAAGTTTGAGTTTGTATTAAACTGATGTATTCCATTAAGATATATCTCAACATGATCAAAATCGGTGTCATCAGGATTTTTCCAATTCCAATATATCCAAGTTTCTCCAGATATTGCTGTTAGGTTAGTTATGCTAGATGGTGCTGTAATGTCCGTAGCAGCAAGAGTACTAGCAGTATCATTGATCCAGAATGAACTCACATTGCCGAAAAGATCAACGGTCTGGGTGCTCAATTCATATGACGTATCAGAATCAAGATTTGTGAAATTATAAAAAGTCGTCTCGTTAGAAACAGGTATTTTTAACTCATTATTAAGATAAAGAGCAGTATGATCAAATTCAGCAGGTGTTGGATTTGTCCATGTCCAATTTATCCATGATGTGCCAACATCTGTCTCATCAAGATCGATCAGGTCTAAGGCTGATGCATCTATCGCTAATGCTGAAACTGAAAAAATTGCTGCTATGATCGCAACGATTGTGATTTTTATGATTATGCCAGACAAAATTAACACCATTTTTTGCAACATTGGACTTCTATCTTACACAACGCTTTGATGATTTTCTATATCGATCAAAAACTAGTGTTTCTTAGCTAACCAGTTATATATCGTAGTGCACATATATAACTTTCTATAAAAATGTATACAGATAATTATAATCATCATCATGGGGTATATGTACATTTATATACTTCTTTTCAAATCTCTCAAAATTCCTCAAATAAAAAGGTATGAATGCTCTTATCTCAAATTGTGTTGATCAAATCTTCTAAAACAAAACCAAAAAGAATATCACGTCACAAACATACATGAATAGTTATGAGTGGGGAAGTCAAATGGCAGCATGTTCCTGTGGATGAGGTTCTTGCATTACTTGAGACCGATAGAGAGGGACTTACTGCAGAAGAGGCGCAACTCCGTCTTTCAAAATATGGTTTTAATGAGGTAGAACTAAAGAAAAAGGAAAGTTCTATCCATCGTTTTGCAAGGCAGTTTGCAAGCCCTCTTATCTATGTTCTGCTCCTGGCAGCACTTGTCACTTTTTTGCTCCGTGAGTATGCTGATACGAGTGTAATACTCGGAGTGGTTCTCGCAAATGGTGTCATCGGATTTATTCAGGAAAGAAAAGCAGAAAATGCCCTTGAATCCCTTGCAAAGATGCTGGTCCCTGAGACAAGTATACTAAGGGAAGGGCAAAGACTGATAGTGCCCAGCAGGGAACTTGTAGTAGGTGATATTGTTTTGATGGAAACGGGAGCCCGAATTCCTGCTGACCTTCGACTTATACACAAAAAAAATCTTCGCATCGATGAATCAATGCTTACCGGAGAATCCACAGCTGTTGAGAAATATACAGATGCCATTGAAACTAAGAACCTTCCACTTGCCGAAAGAAAAAATATCGCTTTTGCAGGCACACTTGTAACTCAGGGAAACGGCATAGGTGTTGTAATAGCAACTGCTTCTGACAGTGAGATCGGAAAGATCTCGGAGCTGATAAAAAAGACAAAAAAGCTCTCCACGCCCCTTGTAAGGACGATAGACAATATGGGCAAAAACCTTGCTTTCGTAATTATCCTAGTTGCAATACTGACATTTGCAATTGGTAAATTTCGAGGACTTGATACTCTGGATCTCTTTTTTGCTTCTGTGAGTCTGGCAGTCGCAGCAATTCCAGAAGGATTGCCCGCACTCATCACGATCACACTTGCTATCGGAATAAAAAAGATGGCATCCCGAAATGCCATTATTCGTACAATGCCGGCGGTCGAAAGTCTTGGATCGGCAACAGTGATCTGTTCGGATAAGACCGGTACACTTACAAAGAACGAGATGACCGTCCGGAAGATATACACGGATGAAGGTATGTTCAGTGTTACAGGTCTCGGATATGAGTCAGAGGGCGATATCGAGCTTAATGGAAAGAAAATAGATCCCTTTGATCATCGGGCATTGCTTGAAACATTAAAAGCAGGTGCACTTTGTAATGATGCTTATCTGCGTGAAGAGGGGGTATTGACGGTGACCCTACCGAAGGAGCACTTCTAGTTTCAGCATCCAAGGCCGGTAAGTTCTACATTTCCCGGATAGATGAGATACCGTTTGAATCGGAAAAAAGATTCATGGCAACACTTCATCAAGATGATGCTGGCAATTCATGGGTATATGTAAAAGGCTCTCCTGAGATCATCTCCAAACTTTCCAGCATGCAATTCAATGGAAAGGATTTCTCAAGGATGGATCCTGAAAAGATACTTCTTGTTGCCGAAGACATGGCATCCGAGGGACTCAGGGTCATTGCGACTGCATATCGTAAGCTCGAAAGAGGGAAGACCGAACTTGAAGATGTTGATGTTGATGAACTCATCTTCCTCGGATTGCAGGGCATGATCGACCCTCCAAGAGAAGAAGTAAAACAGTCGATCTTCAAATGTAATAATGCAGGTATCAGAGTTATAATGATCACGGGGGATCATGTCAAAACCGCTCACACCATTGCAAGACAGCTTGGGATACGTACAGAAGGAGCATTGTCGGGCAGTGATATTGAAATAATGACCGATGAGGAGCTGATAAAAGCATTAAGGTCAGTCTCTGTTTTTGCAAGGACCTCTCCTGAAGACAAATCCCGGATAGTCGGGCTATTAAAGCAGCAAGGTGAAGTTGTCGCAGTTACTGGTGATGGTATCAATGATGCACCCGCGCTTGAAAATGCTGATATTGGGGTTGCAATGGGACGATCTGGGACCGAAGTTGCAAAGGAAGCAGCAGACATGGTCCTTGCTGATGATAATTTTTCATCCATTGTGAATGCAGTAGAAGAAGGAAGGGATGTCTACAGCAAGATACAAAAAGTGATCTTATGGACATTACCCACGAACGCTGCAGAAGGATTGGCTATCTTAGCTGCTGTTCTATTGGGATTTGCGGCTCCACCACTATTGCCATTACACATCCTGTGGATAAATACCGTAACTGCGTTGGGACTTGGAGTCTCTATGACTGTCGAACCGATGGAGAAGAGACTTCTCAATAGACCCCCAAGGCCACAAAAAGAGCCACTGCTTCTTCCAATCATTAAAAGAAGGATAATCACTGTTGCATTACTGATGGTCACTGCTACTTTCCTTCTATACATCTTCAATATCAATAATGGTATGGATATCAGTACTTCACAGACAATAGCGTTGAATACTATCGTATTTTTCGAGATATTCTACCTTTTCAATTGCAAATCGATCCATGAGAATGTTTTCGGTCAGATGTTCTCAAATAGATATATGCTTCTTGGGATCTCTATTGTGGTTAGTTTGCAGATGTTCATTACTTACAACCCTACGATGAACATGATCCTGAGAACAAGTCCTATCAGGCTTATTGATTGGGTTGTGATAATAATAATTACAAGTTCCATCTTCTTTTTGATAGAACTGGAAAAATACCTACAGAAAATGAGCAACAACAAACAGATCAATAAATAATGAAATGCGAGGGTTATATGACCCTCAATCTTCATCACCACAGCAGCTACAGGAAATATTTCCTTTCAGAATCTCTTTCCAGTCTCCCAGTACATCATGTGTCCAACAATCATCCGCCCCTGCTGCTTCTCTCATAACAAGGGCAAATATGTAGGATAATTCTTTAGCTGTAGCTCCTGCTTCCAGTGCGCCTTTAAAGTGCTTAAGGACACATGGCTTTGACCTTGCCTTGATGGAAAGGGCAAAACAGATGAACTGGTATGTTTTCTCATCTATCGTTCGATTTTCAGCATACAAATTATCGATCTCATCCAGCTTTTCCGTAAATTCCGGGAAAAATTCTTCTAACATTCTCATTTGATCCACGTCCATACATTTTTTGCATTAATGTTCTGATATTGAACAGAATGCCGGATAAAGATGAAACTTAAGAGCACTTAAATACAGCGTTTCAATTTATATTGAAATGCCATTCGAACGAATAAAAAAAGCAGGATTGAAGAAAAAACGATCAAATGGTGCTTAATATAGTAGGAAGATGTAAAATCAAACGATAAGATATTGTTTAGAACAGGGATGAATATCAGAAAAAGAGGATGGCAGTAAGATAAATCTAATATGCCATCTACTCAATAATTCTGAAATAAAGAGAATCACTTCTTCTTTAGTTTTGCAAGTTTCTTCTTTGCAGCAGCATCGCCTGAGGATGCCTTTGCTTCAAGTCCTTCCATTTTCTCTTTTTTCTTGCCACTTTTCCTTGCTATATCCTTTTTAGACATTGCCATAGAAGCTCTTTTTTGAAGCCTATACTATATAAAATGATGCCAGTAGAGAATTAAAAAGGATGTAACATTCAGAAGCCTTATAATTCAAAAACTGGCAATATATAATGTGAACAAATATGAGATCACTACACTTGGTAGAAAACTGGACCTGGAATATCCAAATAATCGCCTGATAATCCAGTTAGCAACTCTTGTAACAATTTCAGCTCTTGTATTCTATCTCATCATAACCAAAGAAATTTCTACCTCATTTGTCTATGGCATAAAAGCAGGGATAACAACATTCCTACTCTGGGCGATCTCAAGGGAAATTAATCCTGACCATGAATCGGTAGCTTTCATTCCGGTCATATTTACCCTGCCGCATGTGATCATTTACGGGCTACACCCAATCTTTCCTTTAACTTGGTTCTTATTGTTACTAAGACTGGTAAACAGATCGACAGGTGCAAAGGCTGGTATTATAGACTCTTTGGCCATTCTTTCCATTGGGGCTTTCCTTACATATCAGTTAAGCTGGGTATTTGGGACGATCTCAGCACTCGGTTTTTTTCTTGACGGAAGACTATCCTCGCCATACAGAGGTCACCTCATACCCGCAGTACTATTGCTCCTCTATTCTGGTCTTGCTCTCATACACGAAAGTACCGATGTGGTCATGGACATATCCCTGTTGAAAATAGTTGCCTTCACTGTTATGATCCTACTTGCTTTACCGCTGTTCACTAACAAAGCCCCTATCATTAGTATCGGCGACAGGACAGGAGAAAGACTTGATGAACAGAGGATAAAAGCAACGCAGTTGCTGGCTGTATTCAGCGTATCTGCATTTATGCTATTCTCAACTTCCAGTGATGGGTTTTGGCCGCTCGTATGGACCATACCAGCAAGTGCTGGTCTGTACAAGGTATTATTGGAGATAAAGCAGATGCGAACATAAAGCATTATAAAATGATGACAACAGCTTAATATGGCATGCATTATACATAGTGCATATATTATATTTATCTTCATATTATATAATTTATTTTATTTAGGGTGATGTTATGATAGAACTTCTCAAAGCTCTGGCACTGGGATTTACAATAGGGATCTCGGCTGCACTTATCCCTGGTCCAATGATGTTCGCCACTGTTGGCATATCACTCGAAAAAGGATGGCGTACAGGTCCATTTGTATTTCTTGGGCATTCAATGGTAGAACTGACAGTTATCCTATTGGTCATTGCAGGAGCTTCTTCTTTCATAACTGACTCCACCATTGCCTACATGTCAATATTGGGTGGTATTGTAATGATCCTTTTTGGGCTTGTTATTCTAAAAAGTGCTAAAAGCGTTTCAAATGTCAATATCGCTGAATCTGCCAAAAAGTTCAAAGGCTCAGTAGGTCCGGTGTCTGCGGGCATCCTTACCACAGCTCTAAATCCTGCATTTATTTTATGGTGGCTCACTGCCGGAAGTGCCATTATATTGCAAGAATATCTCTTTGGTATACTGGCCATAGTTGCGTTCATCATCGGTCACTGGCTTGCAGACTTCAGTTTCCTTCTAACTGTTGCATCATCGACATCTAAAGGAAAAGACCTCTTCTCAGAAAGGACACACAGAAGGATACTATATTTTTGCAGTGTTTTCCTCATGATATTCGGGGTCTGGTTCATATCGAACTACAACAACCTATCTTCATTTGCATAAATCCGGGTATCTCAAAAAAATAAAGAAGTCAGATGAAACTATCCAGTAGCTCATCGACTTTTTCAGGATCGGCCTTGTTCTTTACAAGAGGTCCTGAGGAAAGAACGTCCAGATGATCCTCGAAAGTTGGTTTCTCATTTACATAAAAAACACCCAAGGGTATCCTTTCATCCCATTCAAGAGACCTTTCAAACGCTTTAACACGATCTTTGGGTGAATGGTCCTTCTCTTCCATTCTATAGACCCTTTCCGAATACCATTTGAAAGTGTTCAGTTTATTAAAGGAAACGCATGGCTGTAGAACATCCACTAAAGAAAGACCTTTGTGCTGTATCGCTTTTTTGATAAGCTCCGTAAGATGGTCCACATCCCCTGCAAATCCCCTGCTCACGAAAGAGCAATCAAGGGAGATTGCGAGTGATAGGGGGTTTAAAGGTGTATTGAAGACCCCATGGTTCTGGATCTTTGTCTTCATGCCCAGCTCACTGGTGGGAGATGCCTGACCCTTGGTCAGACCATATATCTGATTATCATGTACAATGAGAGTAATATCCGGATTTCTCCGTATGTTGTGAACGAAGTGGTTCCCCCCTTCTCCATAACAATCTCCGTCACCGGTCACAGCAAGAACTGTCAATTCATGGTTCGCTACCTTCGCTCCAATGGCAGGAGGTAAGGACCGTCCATGAAGGCCATTGAAAACGTTGCATTTGAGATAATGCGGGAGTTTGCTCGATTGACCGATACCTGACGTCAGCAAAACCTCATGTGGTTCTTTCCCAAGCTCTGCAAGAGCACGCTTGATAGCCTTTAATATCATGAAATTACCGCAACCGGGACACCATTCGGTCTCGTACTCACCAAAATCTTCCACGCTTACCATCTCAGATCACCTTCTTCTGTTCAAGAGCTCGTATTATGTGTTCGGGAGTGTAGGGTTTCCCGTCAGACCTCAATACATTCTCATCAATTCGTAATCCGGTCTCACACTCGAAGAGCCTCGCGAACTGTCCTGTTGCATTGTTCTCCACGCAAACTAGCTTTCCCGCATCAGCCAGCATATCTTTTATTGCATCCACCGGCAGAGGATATACATGGGTAAAATGCAAGTGATCGACAGCATGACCTTCGCTTGTGAGGATGTCCACAACTTCCAGAAGAGGCCCATATGTAGAACCCCAGCCGATCAAAGTGATGTCAGCTTTCTTATAACCATAAAGCTTTGGAGCTTCCATTTCCTTCTCCAGAAGCTTTAGTTTCTTCATTCTCTTCTCGTTCATCAGTATACGGTTATCGATCGTCTGGTCAAGATGACCGGTCTCATTATGTTCATCACTGTCAACGACAACTGTAAATCCTGCCTGGCCTGGAATAGCCCTTGGAGATATACCGGTGGGTGTTAATTCATATCTGTTGTACTCTTTCTTGTCCTTAAGTTCATCATCAGAAAGCAGATGCCTGTTTATTTCTATCTTCGAAGTGTCGAACTTCTCACAGGTGAAAAGAGAATCTGCAAGGTACTGGTCACTCATCACAAATACCGGGATCTGGAACTTCTCAGCGATATTGAACGCTTTTGCTGTCAGATAAAAACAATCATCAGGTGTACCAGGTGCCAGAATGCATCTTGGGAACTCGCCCTGAGCGGCTGTCAGAACGAACTGGAGATCGCCCTGTTCTGTCATTGTGGGTAGACCTGTGGCAGGTCCCGGTCTCTGTGACAGGAATATCACTGCAGGTGTTTCGGTTATCCCTGCAAGGCCCAGCGCTTCTGCCATTAGGCAGAAACCTCCACCTGATGTGGTGGTCATGGCTCTTACACCTGCATAGGATGCACCAAGTACCATGTTCAAAGCAGCGATCTCATCTTCTGCCTGTTCGACAACAACATTGAACTCATCGGCTTTTGTGGCTATATAGGTCATAACACCCGTTGAAGGTGTCATGGGATACGCTGCCAGGAATTGAACGCCTGCTGCAAGAGCACCAAGAGCAACGGCATCATTGCCTGCAATAAGCATTCTTCCATCTTTGTCGGAAGGTTCTTTTACGGCAAACTTACATGCTGAAGGGAAGTTCTTTTTGGCGTGATCATAACCTGCACGTGCTGCTTTTATGTTATTCTCAATTATTTCATCGCCTTTTTTCTGGAAGGTCGCAGTTAATACACGTTCGAGATACTCAAAATTGAAGCACATAAGCCCTAGTGCAGCACCGATGGCAACAGAGTTGGAATAAATTTTATTCCCGCAAACATCCTTTGCGATCTTCAGCATTGGAACATGAAAAATAGATTCATTCATCTGATCGATCTTGATGACATCTGTATCGACTATTACAACACCATCAGATATCTCGTCCAGGTGTTCTTCGATGGACGCCTCATCAAGAGCTATTAGTATATCGACCCTCTCGGGCATTGCCCTGATCGGTTCATTGCTTATGCGTACCTGATAAGTATTGTGTCCACCCCTTACCCTTGAAAGATAGAACTGAGTAGTAAAAACGTTGAAACCACTTTTCTTGA
>JAIORJ010000014.1 GCA_021108185.1 Methanococcoides sp.
TAGTAGGTACGTTACACCCACTACAACCTGATAGACCGCAGATCCATCCTTAGGCAACCGAAGTCTTTTGGCCAAAAAGCATTCCAGCATATTTGACCTATTCGGAATTATCTCCAGTTTCCCGGAGTTATGCCGAACCTAAGGGCAGGTTATCCACGTGTTACTGAGCAGTCCGCCATGTTCACGAAGAACATTTGACTCGCATGGCTTAGTCGAACACCGATAGCAGTAACCTCTGGCAGGATCAACCAGAGTTTGTTGTTAAAGCACACTTAAAATGGAAGTTAAACTTAAAAATTGTCGGAAAAGAACACTCTAAAGTGAATTAGAGAGTTACTTATTCATGCACAATTTCGATTAGTTCTCGATAGATAGATTTACACTATCAGTCAGAATTAATCGAACTGCCAAATTCAACGTCAGACCGAAAAAGCTCCGGTCTCCACTAATGATCTTGAATTGAAGGTGATTGAAATTCCGCGCATTGTGCGGAACAGTAAATATGTTTTCTTAGCATATAAGGGTTTTGATTCCTTATAAACCTTGTAACTCACAACAACAAGTTGCAAAGCAATATCTGCACCGTTGCAGTCCTGCTTATTCACCCGCCTTGCGAGAACTCCTAATTGTAAGGAGTGGTATATAAGGGTTTTGATGCCTTGTACACTTTGTAACTCACAACAACAAGTTGCAAAACAATACCTGCACCATTGCAGTCTTGCTCATTCACCCGCCTTGCGAGAACTCCTAATTGTAAGGACCAATATAAATACATATCTTAAGGAATGAATTTTGAATACCCGTAAATATTCAACATAAAACAAAGTTAAAGCTCACCTCGACCTACACAAACATAGAAAACATATTCTCCGATCAGAAACACACATTAAAACTGTAGCATACGCAACCTTTAACAATAAATGATACGTAAACAGCAAGGTATATTGGACAAAATCCAAAACTGAATTAAAATTGCACAAGATATCAATAAATAGGGATGAAGAGACAACGCAAAGAAGCAGAGAAGTACTTGCGACCATTGAGAACATCCCAGACGCAAAACATGTCAAATTCAGATACTTGGATGAGAACGTCAGTATGGAGCGCATTCCTAGAGCAATGAAAAAATTCCTAAAAGGTTGATCATGAAAGAAGGGAAAGAAGGACTGGATACTAAAGTAAAGCGTCTTGACACCGCTGTTGATAAATTACGCATAAAACACAAAGACAGCAATGCACTGAAAGTAACTGAAAATGTATTCGATGATGCAACTCTAAAATCCCTATATACACTATCTAATAAAGGAATAGTACAGGCACTTGGCGGATCCATAAGCACCGGCAAAGAAGCAAATGTATTCCTTGGCGAGGGAGAAGAGCACGACATTGCCATTAAGATATACAGGATATCCTCCAGCACATTCAGGTCAATGGAAGACTACATTCTCGGAGATCCGCGCTTCACGAACATCCGACACAACAAAAGAGACATCATCTTTGCATGGACCAAAAAGGAGTTTCGCAACCTCATACGTGCAAATGAAGCCGGCATACGCGTACCCGTACCCATTATCACAGAAAGGAACATACTTATTATGGAGTTCATGGGCGAGAACGAAAAACCATTCCCCGCTTTAAAAGATATGAGGCTCGAACTCGAAGATGGTAAACAGATATTCGAAACTATTATAGATGACATGCACAAGCTCTACACCAAAGCAAGTCTTGTCCATGGAGATCTTAGCGAATACAACATACTTATCGACACCAATGACCTAACGCCCATCATGATCGACATGGGGCAATCGGTGACCCTGGAACATCCACGAGCAGACATATTTTTAAAAAGAGACATTGAAAATATACTAAGATACTTTAAGCGTTTCAAAATTGATGAGACTCCCGAAAGCGTTTACAAACGCATAAAAAATACAGGGAACGAGAACTGAAAAGCGCAAACTATAATTACAATAATCAGTAGGTAGACCATATGACCCACATCAAAGTACCCCAGGACAGAATCGGCGCAATAATCGGCCCACAAGGCAGCGTCAAAAAGATGATCGAAGAAAGATCCACTGCAACACTTAACATCGACAGTGAGAACGGTACAGTCGAAGTAATAGCAGGAGATGACCCTGTTGGTGGAATGAGAGCAACAGATGTCATTCAAGCAATAGGCAGAGGATTTAACCCCGACAAAACATACATATTCTTTGATGATGACCTCATGATGCTTGAAGTAATTGATCTTTCACAAACCGCATCCACCTCAAAGGAACTCCTGCGCCTCAAAGGCAGAATAATTGGAAAAGGCGGAAAGACAAGAGAAATAATAGAGAGTCTCATAGGTATCAAAATGTCCGTTTATGGAAAAACAGTAAGCGCAATAGGCCATCCGGACCAGATCCTCATCGTAAGGACGGCAATGGATATGCTCATCGGTGGCGCAACCCATGGTGCAGTATACAGTTTCCTCGAAAAGAAGAAACAAGACCTTATGCGCTCACAGCTTGACTCATACTAAAAACTAAAAGGATGACACTAATAGTGATCATCCACCTTTAACATTTCTGGAAAACTGGGGAGATATCCATGAGTGAACAAAAGAACATAGTCGAAACAGCAATTGAAATGGGAGATTTCTCGACACTTATAAGTGCCACAAAAAAGCTTGGCCTCTTCAATAAATTCAGTAACGAAGGTCCATACACGATTTTTGCCCCCATAGAAAGAGCATTTGAACCAATTCCAGACAGTGTCATCGATGAAGCTTTTGAGGATCGCGAATACCTAATGGACATTATAAACTACCACATTGTGGAAGGAAAATACCTCACATCTGGCCTTAAAAATATCCAAACACTCACTGCACTCAATGGAAAAACACTCAAGGTCTCAAAAAATGGAAAGCTCCTTGTCAACGGTATCGAAATAAAAAAAGAAGATATCGAATGTACAAACGGAGTGATACATGTGATCGAGGAGATCCTTATTCCATAAGCTCATTTTAAAGGAAGCATCACGTGGACCTTAGTCCCCACACCAACCTCACTTTCCACCCACATCTGACCTTCATTGAGCATCACAAGTTTTTTAGTAAGAGCAAGTCCTAGCCCTGTACCACCATACTTTCGTTTGGTAGAACCATCACCCTGATGGAATTTATCATAAAGATGCGGCAATTGCTCCATGGGAATCCCAATGCCATCATCACATATCACAATATGCGCCATATCGCCAATAGCACTTGCCTGAACTCCAACCTAACCACGATCGGAAGTAAACTTGACAGCATTTGTTAAAAGATTATGCAATATGTGCTTGAACTTTATCTTATCGACACAGATCTGAGGAAGGTCGGGATCCAATTCACATACAAAAGAAATATTATTCAATAAAATAGAATGCATAAGAGATTCCTTAACCTCCAGAACAGAATGCAAGATATTAAAATTCTCCACATTCACTTCTGCATTCCCGGCTTCAATGTTCGAAATTTCAAGGATCTTAGTTATAATCTCCGAAAGATGATTACCACTATTTGAAACATTCTGAAGATATCTCCTCTGTACATCATTCAGATCCCCACAACGGCCATCCAACAATATCTCGGAAAAACCAACAATTGCATTCAACGGAGTTCGAAGTTCATGGCTTACATTAGCAAGGAACTCGCTCTTAGAACAATTTGCAGCATCAGCTATTGACATTGCACGCTTTAAAGCATCATCCGCTTTTTTAATTTCAGTTATATCCTTCAGTGCAACAAAGATGTAAGAAGGCACATTATCGCTATCAAGGATCAGATCACATTCAAGAATCGCAGGGAAGATGTTTCCATTCTTCCTCATATGCCATACCTCTTCAGCCATACAGCAGTCTGAATTCAGAAGATTGTCCAGAAGGCATTTCAAGCGCGGAACTTGACTTTCATTATAGAACATCAAGAAATGAGTTCCGAAGAGCTCCTCAACAGAATAGCCATGAAGTTGAGAAAATGCTTCATTCACATATATGATATTGCCACCCATATCAAGTATAGAGACCCCATAATTTACCTTATCCGATATCGACTTGAATATATTAAGATCATTCTCAACAAGCTTCATTTCAACGAATATACCCAAAGACCGAGTGACCGAATCTACAAAACCACCATCATTCTGGAAATTATCAGCACTAGTATCAGGCATATCTTCAGAATACCAAACCTCGAAACTACCATGGACAACGTCATCAACGATTATATCCGATCTGCAGTTCCAATTCGAATCAACGAAAAGGCCAGCCTGGAAAATATTTTCTTCATAAATAAGGCGACAACCGGTAACTGATCGACATTTCATATCAGAAAAAACAGTATCAACTACCTTCCTGAACCCCTCATTCAAAGAAGGAAGAACATTAACTATACTTGAAACCTTAAGCAAACATTCAAGCTCACACACATGTTTATTCAGATCACGTTCCTGCATTTCCAGAACGTTATGAGCACATCTGCGTTCGGTAATATCAGAGAATGTCATTGCGAATTCACCACTACGTGGGCAGAAAACGTTCACCTCATAAAAACGATCCCCAAAAAGCGAATAATCATCAAAATGAGCACTCTCACCAGTCAGTGCTACACTGCCATATTTTTCAACCCATGAGACATCCATACAAGGGAAAATATCCAGAACACTTTTTCCGATGACATCATCTTTCTTCAGACCTACGATTCTCTCAAAAGCCGGATTAACATCAAGGAAACAATAATCGATCGGAACTCCATCCCCATCGCAAATGATCTCATGCAAAGCGTATGCACACACCATTTCATTGAAGATCTGTGGATATGCATCAACCCTACCATAACCATCAGAAAGCCACTGCTCTGCACGACCAGGATCAAGATCCACAAGATTCAATACTACATCTGAAGTCTGCTTTAATTCCCTTTCAGAAAACATTCATAATCCACATTGCACTTTTTACATCGACGACCACATGAACAGCAGTTATTAGTTCATGTTAGCATCCATACTGCACATACCACAGCAGGCAATATTACCTAAGTGCATGTGAATCTTTTGGTTATATCAAGTACACATCTAAATATATTAGTGATCGGGAGAGATGTTTATTTTAAATTCTTTAAAATTTGTTTAAATTGATAATAAATAAAAAACATAGATGACAAATATCCCCGAAAGGAGTTTGTCACCATCAAATAAGGTCATCCATCTTCAAGAAGTTCATCCACTAATTCAAGAAGGTCCTTTACCACTAATTTTGAACTTTCATCGATTCCAAGAGCGAGATTATTGACACAAAATGGACATGTGGTCAACAACACATCGGCAATCTCAGCCTGATCCACACGCTTAGAAGCGATATTTCCGGAAATTTCCGGGAACTGTGCCCTTACGCCACCGCCACCGCCACAGCAGCGTGCAGATTCCCTGCTATCAGCCATCTCCACAAATTTAATATCAGGGATCTTATTTATAACATCCCGAGGTGCATCATAGATACCAAGATGTCGGCCAATATGGCAGGGGTCATGATATGTCACTCTTTTTCCATAAGGCTTAAGGGGTAAATCCTGCTCACTCAACCACTCAATGAAATGCAGAGCCTTGAACGGCAACTCCATGAATTGCGGATACTCTTTCCGGAACATCCTCAAACAACCCGCACATGAGAACAGAACTATTTCTGCACCAGTATCTTCGATCGCTTTAACATTGGCCTCTGCCTGTCGCCTTATATTGCCATCAGAAAAACCAAGTCTTCCAAGAACACTCCCACAGCATACTTCATCAAGCAGCGTATAATCCACACCAAGCTTTTTCAATATAGAGATACCTGCCTCTGCAGTCTCCTTATTCCTATAGGCCGCGCTACAGCCGGTAAAATAAGCGATCTTGGCCTTATGCGGCCTTTCACCAAACATCTCAAACCTGCTCTTCTCTTCCCCGAAAGGATTACCCAGCATTGAAATCGATTCTGCGATCTTACGATGAGTAGGACTCATAATATCCGAAGCCACAAGGTCCTTCCTTACAGCCTCCACAACCCCTACAACATCTGTTGAAGAAGGACACCTGCGAGTACAATCTGCACAGGTCGTGCACTGGTACAGCCTCTCAACAACAGACTCATCCGGCTCGATATCGCCTGAATACAGGCCATAGCAAAGAGCCATCTTGCCCCTTGCCACCGAAGAATCCCACTCGACATCAGCAAAGATTGGACATACGTCCTTACAAAAACCGCACTGAGTACAATTGACCAATTCCTTTTTCCACTTATCCAGATTATCGGTTCGCATTCACTCACTCTCCACATGATACCGCAGACGTGCAATGAAATTTTCTTCCCAGTCCATTATCTTGTACGGGTTCATAATATTGTTCGGATCAAGCCCTTTCTTGATCACCTTCATAACCTCAAGGCTTGATTCCCTTTCCCTAAGGAAGAACGGAGCCTTCGTCATCCCAACCCCGTGCTCACCGGTTATCGTGCCACCAAGCTCCATGACCTTCTCATATATTTCCGAGACCGCCTTTTCCGCCTGGTCCCAATGGGACTGCCTTGTCGGATCCATCAGGACCTTAGTGTGCAGATTGCCATCTCCGGAATGACCATAACTTGCAATAATAATATCATATTTATCCGAAATAGCCTGAAAAGCCTTCACAGCTTCCGGCACCTTGCTCATGGGCACGGCCATATCATCAGCAAGCATCACTGTCACAAGGTCATCATGATACTTTGACAAAGCAGGTATCATCGCTTTCCTGCCTTTCCATAATTCCTCTTTCCGCTCGGCATCGTAAGTAAAATCAACAGATATGGAACCGGATCCCTTACAGATCTCCGTCACTTTCTCGATCTGGTCCTTCACATCATGGGAACTGCCATCGACCTCTATCAACAGTATTGCCTCTTCATCGGGAAGCCCAAGACATACAGCCTTGTTAACCGCTTCAATACAAACACGGGACATCAGCTCCAGCCCGGAAGGAATGACAGGATAAGCAATGATATTAGAAACACACCTACCAGCATCTTCTAGGGTATGAAAAACAGCCACTGCAACCGCAGTAGCTTCTGGAAGGGGAGTTATCCTGAGATTGACCTCCGTGATAACACCAAGCGTACCCTCCATACCGCACATCAGCTTTTCGAGCTGGTATCCGGCAGAGTTCTTCAATGTCCTTGACCCGAACCGTGCAATCTCCCCTGTAGGAAGGACAACTTCCATTCCAAGAACATAGTCCCTTGTAGCACCATACTTCACAGCATTGCCACCGGAAGCGTTCGTAGCCACCATGCCACCGATGTTCGCAACATTCCCACTGGAAGGACCGGGTATGAAAAAGCCGTATTCCTTAAGTTTAGCGTTCAGGTCCTTATGGATCACCCCGGGCTCAACGACCACATACAGATCCTCAATATGAAGCTCTTTGATAGCATTCATCCTTTGAAGGTCCATGACAACCCCAGCTGCAACAGGTACACTGTGTCCGCAAAGAGCAGTTCCTGCCCCCCTGGGCACTACAGGGAAGAGAAGCTCATTTGCGAGTTTTACTACTCCTGCCACCTCTTCAGTGTTCTTTGGCCTGAGGACAGCATCAGGCATGCTGCGGTGTATTCCGGCATCTGTGGAATAGGCATACAGTTCCGCCGTGGTCGTGCGGATATTCTCATCCCCCACAACCTCCCGTAGCCTGTCGATGATCTGTTTTTCCATTGTTACTCCTGTTCATTCAATAAGTGGAATAGTAAGACTCCCCTGAGGAAGGATTATCGCATAAGGTTCTTTACCCTCTGCTTTTATAGTAACCACCGCTTTATCAAAAGCCTTCTGTATGCTTTCCTGCGGCTCAAGTTTTGCCCGGAGCAGTATTTCGTCATCAAGGTCAGAGACCGCCCACATCTTCGCCATTGTACCTATCTGTGCCATCCTCGCAGCCTTGTGGAAACCAAGCTTATAACACTGCGAGGTCTTTTCCATGACATCCTCACATGTAGCAGATGAACTTAGCAGGTTCAGGAAAGTGTCCTCTCCAACTCCATCACGACATTTAGAGACCATGATGATAATACCCCCATCCTCAAGAGCAAGCCTTCCGTTCTCAAGAGCTTTCTGCGACTGGTAAAGATCGATATCCATCGGATACGGAGCAGCGGTCAGTACGATATTACCTTTTTTAGTGGCACTGGTACAGAATACCTCATTTGCCTTTTCCACAGCTGCATCAAATGACTTGAAAAGGTCACCTGCAGCCATCGCATAAAGCCCATGGTCCGCAGTCAGTATTGTCTGTATGGAAAATATATTGAGGTCATTAAGAACTGCCATGGCATCGGTCATATCCTCTGCCACAGGATTACCCTCAAGAGCGAGGGACTGGGCCTTATTTGAAAGAGCATGCTTGTGGTTCATCTCGATCGTCTTAAAACCAGCAACTCCGGGAAGGAAGGCTTTCCTACCACCGGTATAGCCTGCAAAATAATGCGGTTCGACACTACCGATAACAAGGATGTTCCCGGCTTCCCTTACCATTTTATTGAGGTACATTTCTGTGCCGTTCGAAGATACACCAAGATATTCCATATCCTCATCTTTTCTTGCATCGTGGACATAGATGGAATCTTTGAACTCATCATACAGGTTTCCGAAAATGAATCTGAACTCATCTTCAGTGGGTCCCCTGTGGGCACCTGTGGCAACTATGAACTTCACATCAGGATGGGAACGTAAGGTATCCTGCACCTCTTCAAGAACCCGAGCAGTAGGCGTAGGCCGTGTGGCATCATTTACGATAACAAGTATTTTATCGGCATTGTTCGCAAATTCCTCGAAGGGTTCTTTTCCAACAGGATCGGAAAGAGCTTCTAAAATTATGCTTGACTCATCCCCTACTTCTGGTTCGTTGGGGGACAGGACCTCATGAGGAACGGTCACATCGACATCAACAAAGTCTTTTCCGTAGGGGATCATTACATTCATTATTGTTGCTCCTTTTATAATATTTCTGAACTTTGTGGTGTATATGAACCATTGTAAGTGAATTTAGTATAAAAATGCTAGTGAAATGAGGAATTATTGAATATGGAACTGTTAGGCAAAGAATTTCTACAAAACCCTAATTTAAAAAAGATAAAGGTGAGCAAAACTCAAAGTTCGCTCAACTCAACGACCCGTACATCCGGCACCACATCCCTGAACATATCCACAGTTCCCGGATGACAGGTAAAATAAAGCACCTGATTCGACAAGCTCAGCTCATTGATAGAACTGATCGCATTCCTGCTACGTACCGGATCGAAATTCACAAGAATATCATCGAACACTATAGGCAAAGACTCGGAATGCTTACCAAGCTCCTTAATGAAGCCGAACCTCAAAGCAAGATAGAGCTGTTCGGCCGTACCCCGACTTAATTCAATTATATCCTTACGTTTTCCGGCCCCATCTTCAACAAAAATATCAGAAGAACCAAGTGGAGAATACAACCTTTCATACTTCCCGCCAGTAATGTTGGAAAAGAACGACTGTGCCTCAGTAATAACATCCGGCTGCCTTTCCCTTTCATACCTCTCCATTGCCTTTGAAAGTATATGTTGTGCAACAGAATATGTTGCCCACTCCCTTGACCTCTCATTAAGCCCTTCCTTAAGAGATTCAAGCTTCAAACGCAATGCAGAACCTTCATTATAGCCTTCAAGCTGCTTTATCTGGTTCCTGATACTTCCTTTCTCATTGCTTAAAGACTCAAGCTCATCATCGATCTCACCGATCAAACCGACAGCTTCGATCTCTTGTGCCTTCAAAACATCAAATTTTGAACCATTGAGCTCATCCACGATCTTCAGATGTTCATGATCATTTCCGGAAAGCTTCCTCACATGCGACTCAGCGATCTCGTAAGCACTTCTTGCCCGAACAAGCTCATCCCATAACTTCGCATTACTGACAAACTCATCCTCGGTCTCAGAAAACCCTTCCTTAAGAAGAACGGACATATCGCTCAAATAACCCAAATGCTTACCCCCAGCATCCTTAAGACTGAACACAAGTCCATCCAGCTCCAAGATCAGAGCATCCAACCTGTTCTTCTCACTTAACGCCTTTTCAACATCATCCCGAAGAAGCTCCAGTTCCGTATCAAAACCAAGCCCAGACTCCTTTCTTTCACAAACATCAAGGACCGAACTGATCTTGTTCTCATACACAGTTATAGAATCAGCATAAGATCCTATCTTATCGGACAGTTCCTTGATCTTATCCTGTACCTCATAACAATTCCTGATCGAAGTGAAAATATCAAGGATGCCCTCGGTCGTCATCTCAGAAGAAAGGTCATACTTTGCAAGCCACTCCTTCCATTTACCCAAAACAATATCCCTTTCAGCTTCCTTTTCCTTAAGATCGACAGTCAGCACATCTGAACGGGCAACCAATTCATCGAGGTCCTGTTTGATCTGTTCCACTTTCCCGGTCTTCGCAAATTCCGCATTCACATCATCCCGCAACTTCAGAACATCCTGATCAATGGAACGTCCCGAATCCTCAAGCTCACACATATCAAGCAGCTTCCCAGCATCAGCCTCGAACTCTTCAACAGAACTCTCGCACCTTAATAGCTGAGACTGAATATCACCTATGAAAACAAGCTTATCCTTACCCTCCCGAACAAGAGCAAACTTGTCAGGCATGTCCCCAGGAGCAATATCTATATCCAGATCACATGAAATGAGCCACTCTTTCCACTCGGCTTGAATTTCCTTATGGAACTCCCTCATATCATCAATGTTTGATTCAAGCGAAACATACTGTTCAAGGGATGTGAGCCTTTCCTTCTCGAATCCATCCCTCTGCGACCTAAGCTCAGAAACCGACCCAATACCAAGAGCATATTCCTTAAGCTCATCATACCTATCTTCAAGTACGGACCTTTCAGGCATATCTTCGAAATCACAGGAGACAGCATCAACTAACATCTGTTCCCTTATATACCGAATTTCCTGCACAACCTGCTCTTTTGCATTTCCTGATCGAGCACCCCCCACGTCATTGGCAGGAAGTGTTACACTTTTACCTGCATTCCTCACAGACACAGAATATATGACTGCCACAATGAACAGACCAATACATGCAACGATACCTCCCTGCAATTCATTATACACATAACCAGCCACAAGCCCAGCAACACCCATCCCTGCAAAGACCCCTGTAGGCCATATCGGCATCTTCTGGTTTATTGCAACAGGCATTTGCCCCATCATTGAAGCAAAATTCTCATCTCTCTCTAAAGACTTAAGGTCGATCTCCTTCTCCTTAAGAGAAGAGTATCGGCCCTGCAAATTCTTCAACGATGCAAGCATCTTACGAAGCTCAGCCTCAGGAATATGCATATCAATTGCATTTATCCTAGTATCGATCTCATCTATACTGCCATCGATCCTGACAATGTCATTCTTTAACCATTCAAGCTTTGCTTCCAGGTCATGGATATTCAATTCCGTATCATTAAAACCATCCTTCATGGCACTAACATGATCCCTCACACTGCTGGAAATATCGAAGTTTTCCAATACGGATTCATCCCACTTACTTCCAATATCCCCCAATAAATTCGCAAGTTCTTTCTTTTTACCATCAAGCTTGATCCTGTGAGAGATTATTTGTTCAGTATTGGAACGATATCCCACCACACGATCTGCCATATTCAGAATTGCAGACCGTTGCATCAGTATCTTGCCATAAACAGCGTCTTGCGTTCGGTCCTTTTTCGAGATAGAATCCTCAATCGATTTGAGCTCCTGGCGCATGACCCTTATGTCATCATCCATCTCATTTATTTCACCGTGACGTTTGCGTACATCATCTATTGCAGGTATGGATATGTCGAACCCATTCAACTTCTCCCCATCCCAATCAGGTCCAATCACCTGAAGCATGACCCCAAGTCTTTTCATTTCCCCCTTCAACGAAACCTTCAGGTCTTGGAGCTCAACTATTTCAGCCCTGTATTTCCCGACACCTTTGCCCAACTCGAATATAGCATCCTTCTGTGCAAGCAGAAGGTTATCAACCACAATATTGCCCTGTTGCATCCGGTTCCTTTCAATGGAACTGTTCAGTTCAGCAATGCTTTCATCGATATCCTTTATCCTCTCTTTGATGCTCTCATATCGGTTAAGCCCATTCTCAGGAAAACTTTCAAGCTTAGGAAGCTCTTCGAGTTTGCTGGCATGTATCTGAAGTTCCACCCAGTCATCCCACACCGACAAAAGAGCCTTTATGTGTTCCTGTTTTTCCAAAAGAGCTGACTTTTTTTCCTTGAGCTCACTTATCTTTTTTTCCGTATCCCCGATATCACTATGCAACAGATCATAGGTATATTGTCCATCTTCGATATCCTTTATGTTCTGCTCGATATTATTGATCCCAGTAAAAAGAGTATTTATCAATGGTTTCTTTCCAGATGGTTTGAACAGGTCCCCTTTTTTAGTATCACAAAATCGTTGAATGGAAGAGATAGAAGCAGCACCAATACCAGTCCCTGCGCTATACAGTTTCCCGCTGATGGACTCTCCGTTCAGCCTGTTGAAGTCCTGCAGTTCGTCCAGACCAAAAGCATAGACGTTCTCAAAAACATCCTTGTCTGCATTACCAAGTAGCTTTCCAAGTTCCGTCTCACCTTTGATAGTACCGTCTGGAAGATAGACCTTCAGCCCATCCTTTGAATATCTTTCTAGGGTGTAATTAGCCCCGTCATCCCCGTAAACCGAAAGTCTTCCGCCATGCAATCCACCCTTGAACGGAGGATAATGGTTGCACTTGCCCCTCTTGTCCGGGAAGCCAAACAACATCCTCCTTATGAATGAAAGCAAAGTGGATTTGCCGGCTTCGTTCTCACCATGCAGCACAGTCAATCCTTCACCCAGACCATTAATGGAAAGATCATTGAACTTTCCAAACCCGTCTATGTTCAGATCAGTTATTCTCATACTCACCCTCCGGGATCAATTTATTCAGAAGCAACTCTTCTGCATTCCTTGCGATACTGACAAGTTCCTCGTCATCAAATGACCTTAGAATGTGTCTTATTTTCCCTTTTCCAAAAAGGTCATGCAAAGGTTCATCAAGTTCTTTAAGATCACCACAGTCAGAACAGATCTCATCGGTTATGCTCAATATATCGGAAATGAAATTATCTCTGCTTAAAAGGTTCTCGCGCTCGAACGGGAAAGATGTTTCGTCCTTCAATCGTTCTATCCAGACCGAACCCGGACCAATATCATAGTTTTCCCGCAGATGTTGCACAATATCGTTCAAAAAGTCCTCTTTTATCAGAAGTCGTTTTAATTGGCTTCTGCCCTGAAGTCTGAACCTGCAGATAACATACCTGCCCTCTGCAATCTCAGAGAGCTGATCCATCTTATCTTCCAGTGCTCCGATCAGATCAGCTTCCGTTTCAAGCTCTTCTACAGATATTTCCTCGATGTACCATCGAACAGAATCCACAGGTACAAAATCGACCTTTGTATCACCTTTTTCATTTACTTCCACTAACATGCATCCCCGCTCCCCCAATTCCCCGGGATCCCTTCCCTGCGGATTGCCGGAATAGACGATGTAAGGATCGGTTGCCATTACCTGCGGATAATGTATGTGGCCAAGTGCCCAGTAATCATAATCTGATCCTTTAAGGTCCTGCAGAGTGCACGGTGCATAAGGGTCATGCCCTTCACCTGAGCCCACCGTGCAGTGGAGCATACCTATAGTGAATGGAGAGCCCGGCTCCTTTTGTTGAAAACGTTTTGCAAGATTTTCCTGAATGTTCTTTGTGCGGTAACTGATCCCATTGATGGTAGCGACCACTTTACCGTTCTTTTCCACGAAAACGCTTTCTACATCATCCCCACTGAAAACTTTAACATCATCAGGCCATTCCAGACTTGCAGACCATCCATTCAAAGGATCATGATTCCCATGTGTTATGTATGCTGCAATGCCTGCTGATGAAAGCCTTTTAAGTCCTTCGAGAAATTTTAGCTGGGCATAAAGGCTTTTGTCAGCACTATCGTATATATCGCCGGAAATTAAAAGAAAATCAGCATTCTTTTCAATACAAGTATCAATGATATTGTTGTAAGCAGCAAATGTAGCCTTTGTCATCACATCACTTAATTGCGGATTGATCTCTGAAAGCCCATGAAAAGGACTGTCCAGGTGAAGGTCCGCTGTGTGTACAAAGATGAGATTTTCATTATCTTTGGGGTTTGAGCTTTTTTTTGCGGTCATGTGAAGAACCTTTCAGAAATTTTCTAATATTATTAGATAGATGATTATTATTTAAAAGTTATGAAATTGTACCAGGCAGAGTGACAGTAAACGAAAAACATTC
>JAIORJ010000163.1 GCA_021108185.1 Methanococcoides sp.
CTTTTTCTTATCCTTTTTCTTATCCTTTTTTCTCCTTGATCCCCATTAACAAATTTGATTTTTCAGGATAGCTTCAATTCTTACAAGAGCTTCTACAAATCTTTTTATTGGAGTTTGATGCATTTATAAAGGGGAATATTATCGTTTTACATTGCATTGTAATTACGATCCGGATGGTAGAGAATGAAGAAAGGGCATATATTAAAACTAACTTTTATAGCAATATTGACATTGATAATTGTTCCAATATCAGCATCTGCTGCTGTATCTGACAGTTGTCTTGACTGTCACAGTTCCAGGAACAAATTTCCGGCCGTCATCGATGATTGGGAGAACAGTAAGCATGCTGAAGCGGGCATAACATGTGAGAGCTGCCATACTGCTGAAGCTGACGACCCGGATGCCATAGCACATATGGGACTTTATATGACCCCGGTAGTTTCGGCTGCTGACTGTGGAAATTGCCACGTTGCTGCATTTGAGGAGAATACAAGAAGCCTGCATTCCCTTGGCACTCTTTACTATGAGGTAGATTTTGACGGTCAAAAACTACCATATCTTGAAAGCGAGATCACACTTGATGGATATACCACCGCCAGTCACAATGCAACTGTCAATGGCTGTCAGGCATGCCACGGCACCAATATGACCGGCAAAAGTACAGATGACCCTGCAGTGTGGCCGAACAATGGGATTGGAAGGATAAATCCCGATGGTAGTTTAGGATCTTGTGCTTCCTGCCACACACGTCATGTCTTTTCAGTTGAAGAAGCGAGAAAGCCTGAAGCCTGTCAGCAATGCCATCTTGGGCCTGACCATCCACAGACCGAGATATACTTTGAATCAAAACACGGGAGCATATACAGTACAGAAGGAGATGACTGGAACTGGACCGATGAGGTATGGAAAGCCGGAGAGGACTATCGAGCACCTACCTGTGCCGTCTGCCATATGTCAGGAACAGATGAACTAAAGACCACCCACGATGTAAGTTCACGCCTTTCGTGGGAACTTGAACCACCCGTTTCCAGGCATACCGACAACACGGCCAACATACTGGGAACTCCAATAAGTGACGGAACCACCTGGCAGGAAAAGCGTGATAGGATGACCTCTGTTTGCGAACAATGCCATTCAGAGACATGGGTGGACAACTATTACGAAAATGCAGATGCAACTGTAGAGCTCTACAACAAGAAATATGCAGATTCAAAGTCGATAGTTGACGAACTAAGGGAAGACGGCTTGCTGACAGAGCAGGACTTTGATGAACCTGTTGAGTTCAAGATATATGAGTTCTGGCATCATGAAGGCAGGCGTGCAAGAATGGGAGCGTTCATGATGGGACCGGATTACGTGCAATGGCACGGATTCTACGAGCTCCTAAAAGACAAAGCTGAGATCATGGAAATGGCTGAACAGATCAGGCTCAACGCAGAGATCGAGGCAGGTCTTGGTATCGATGCAAGTTCTGAAAGAAGCGAAAATGATACAAAGGCCACTCCCGGATTTGAAGCTTTGGTCTTGGTAGCATCGGTCCTGAGCATAGTACTGATCATGTCAAGAAAAGGAAAGTAATGAAAAATACATTTATTCGTCTTGAGATAAGATGGTAAAGCACAATGTGACATTGTGCCACCATCATTAATTTATTAGACCCGGGTCATTCAACTGCCTTATCCATAAGCACAGCATCCTCGATAATGACCCTCGCCGTATATTCATCCCTCTCGACAAGATCATACTTGTTTATCTGTATCCTCTTTTTGAACATTGGTGCATCGATGACAAAGCTCTCGAACTCACCGCCTTCCCCTGCAATGTTCAAGCCGATCTTTTCATTGAGCTTTACGAGCTTATCCACATCGGAAGAAGTAATTTCCTTTCCCACCCAGCCACTGTCAAGACCATAGGCTGCTATACTGCTGAAAATGAACCTGAATCCATTGTCAAGCAGATCCCGCATTTCCTGCTCCTGGTCCATATGCCACAGGGGTGAGAACACATCGAGGCCAAGCTAATTGCATATCTTTTCGATCCTGTCCTTCTGATAATTGGAATACAGTGCACCTGTCACGATCCCTTCAAGACCGTATTCCTTCTGTGCTTCCAGAATGGCATTCTTCAGATCATCAAGCTCAAGCTCTTTCTCTCCCTCTGTAAAAGTCTCCAGAAGAGGGAATCCCATGGCTTCTGCCTGTAACCTTGACAGATCGATGTTCGGGGTGTGGAACATATAAGAATCAGGATTTTTGCTTTTTATGGTGATCAAACACTCAATTAAATTTCCTTTTTCCTGCATTATATGCAATGCATAGCAGGAATCCTTGCCTGAACTGAAAAGAACGCCGAGTTTCACTTTATCTCCTCTCCTGAAAACTATTGATATAATCTGTCTTATTCGAAAAACCTGCTCTTTTTGCAAGCTTCTTTAAAGCCTGATCGAACCTGCTACCATACTGAGCGGCCTTTTTTCCCCGCTCGGTAACATACTTTGGTAAGCCAAGTTCCTCACCTGCCTTTCGCAGGATGATCTTGTTCATCTCATCGGATATCTTATACTCTTTTGGAATAGCAAGGGCTAATTCCACAAACTTCTCATCGAGATAAGGAAGACGCACTCTCACCCCCGTGAACGCTGCGACTGTATCATCGCGATACGTGTTCACTTCATGCATTTCCATGATATCCCTGATACAATCCTCATTTACAAATGCTGAACTTTTGAACCTGTTATATCCGGCAAAAAGTTCATCAGCTCCGGCACCTGCGAACAATACATTTATGCCATCCTTCTTTGCAGCCTTACAAGCTGCATACATTGTCAGTGCGACACCTGTCTTCGGAACGGTCGCATCCTCTATCAAAGGGACAACTGTACTTAGATACTCTTCCACAGTATCGAGACCGATCTCATGCACATTTAATTCAAGTTCAAGCTCATCTGCCAGCTTTCTTGCGCAGGCGATATCCGGTGACGGGACCTGCCCTGAAAGTCCCACCGTATAACAATTGCATTTTACACCTTTAGCTTCAGCAAACCCTTTACAAAGCAGGGCGAGGATAGTGGAATCAATTCCTGCTGAGAACATTACACCAAAATCCTCATCCGGCATACGTATAGAGACCGCTTCTTTGAGCAAAGAAAGAAGATCATCCCTGGCCTCCACGAAAGATCCCTGATATTCTATAAGTCCCTGCAAAAATTCTCTATCGTATACCTTTATAGCATCGTTTTTAAGATCGTAGCATAGGATCTGCCGAGGATCAAGTTCCACCACTTCATGAAGCCCAGACATCTCTAAGAACTTCTTTTCCGAAGCGAATGCAAAACCGGAAGATACGTCATACCAGAGAGGTTTTATACCGATCAGGTCCCTTGCGAGAAACACTTTATCACCTACATGGAAAGCAATTGCATAAACCCCGCGAATAGTCCTTAATGAACTATCAAAACGTTGGAACATCTCATGATCACTGCAGTTATCCAGGCTGAAAGTATCCTGCAAAAGTCGTGTCAGAATTGACATGTTCTCCACAGCATCACAATGAAGTTCACATGCAAGCTCATCTAAATTGTAGATGTCAGTATCTCCGATTAGTTCGAACTGGTCTGATGATGAACTCAATGGGGATGAAGCTGCCAGACTATCAAAACCTATCATGGCTTCATTGAGTGACATGGACTGTATTTCAGAGGCAGAACACACCTTATGAATACCATCGCCTGTATAGATGAAAGCTTTATAGTCACCACGAGATTCCATTTCATTAAAGATCTTAACCGTACTGATGGAAGAAGAAGCCAATTTGAAGAAACCTGCGATTCTGCCCATGTAGTTTGAACACTTGTCTACCATATATTTATGTATCGGAAATTGACACATGGAATATATACAGTGATAAAATAAGACAGGATAAATACTGACCATTTAATAATGAACCACTGATTATATATTCTAATTATGCACTAAGAATGAAAGTCCTTTGGAATAAAAACCCATAAACATTGTATATTTGATAATCGGTATTCTTTTATCTTTTGTTTCAAAAATAAAAATGGAGTTAGACTTTAGTGGAAGGGAAAGGCAAGACAGTAGAGCAACTATTCCATATGGGATTCTATGCAGAATACCCGGATGAGAAGATAGAGTACTATTCTGCAGTACTTGAATCCGAATCAAAGGACCCCCTGATATGGAATGAAGAAGCTATCGCATTGGTCTGGACCAACACCGGCATTGCATATTGCGACCTTAGTATTTATGATAAAGCCATCCACTGTTTTGAAAAGGGTCTTGAGCTCGACACCGATAATCCTGATATATGGTACAACAAGGGTATCGCTCATTCTTATGTTGGTGAGCATGAAGAATCGATAAGATCTTATTCAAAGGCTCTTGATATCGACCCAAAATATGATAATGCGTGGATAAATAAGGGAATTATATTTGACATCCTTGGCAGATATGAAGATGCAATCGAATGTTATGAGAATGTCCACAGTAGCATGGAACATAATTCAAAATACACCATTAAATGGAACAAAAAAGGTGTTGCTTACTACCACATGCAAAAATATGAAGAAGCCATCACTTGCTTTGCAAAGGTCTTGAATGCAGATCCCGATTATAAAGATGCAAAGATCAATATGGCCGCAGCAATGGCAAAACTAAAACGCGATGAAGCATAATAATCAGATCCAGCCTTAAGTTGTACAGTCAGACAGATGATCCTTGATCTCATGAGGGATAAAATATTTTCAATGAACTGAAGAACAATATTAGAACACTTGCATTGCCAATTCACCAAATGTGCTTACTGTGATAGGCCTTGGCATCAGTTTTCTGGCTGCCATCGAATTCGCCACAGGGGATCTGATAATGGGAGCTGTATATATAATGATAAGTGGCATATTTGATGTTCTTGACGGAGCCGTTGCAAGGGCATCAGGAATGATAACACCTTTTGGAGGAGTACTTGATTCGGTATGTGACAGATATGCTGACGCAATTATCTTTGCCGGGATCATCTACGGTTCAATAACAGGCGTTATACATCAGCCCACATTCTTACAGGCACCATTGTGGCTATTATGCATAATCGCGCTGATCGGTTCTTACATGGTCAGCTACACGCGTGCCCGTGCCGAAGCTGCAGGCTCTTCATCAATGAACGTTGGCATCGCAGAAAGGTCTGAGCGTATGATCATACTGGTACTGGGAGCATTCAGTTCTCAGATAATGATCGCAGTAGCACTTATCGCAATCCTTACACACGTAACGCTTTTACAAAGGATATGGAAAGCCAAACAGACCTTATAAACCTATATATAAGATAATAATTTAAGGTACAAGATATCGATCAGATAATGACCACACCACATTAAAGAAGAGATCATTTTCAAAGCGATATTTTTAATTGCTTGGTGTCCATTAATAGCCATAATCACATCATAAGTAAACACAGAGGAAAAAAATGCAATACCGTGCAGAAGTAACCATAGAACGTAAGTCAGGAATGCTGGACCCTGAAGGCACTACTATCAAGAGAGCACTTGAACACCTTGGCTACCACACAAATGATATCAAGACCTCAAAGAGATATATCATCGATCTCGAGGAAGAGTCCTCAGAGCTGGCAGAGACTAAAGTTGATGAAATGTGCCAGAAACTTATTGCAAACCCGATGATCCATAATTATACGATCGACTTGAGGGAAGTTTAAATGACTATCGCCATCATTCAATTTGGTGGAAGCAATTGCGATCTTGATGTTCTGCATGTACTGGAAGATGTTGTCGGAACAGATGCAGAACTTGTCTGGTACAAGGAACACGACCTTGATAAGTACGAAGGTGCAATTATCCCCGGAGGATTCTCCTACGGCGACTACCTGCGTGCAGGTGCTATCGCATCAAGGACACCTATTATGGACTCCATCAAGAAGATGGCAGACGAAGGAAAGCCTATAATGGGAATTTGCAACGGTTTCCAGATACTCACTGAATCAGGTCTCTTGGGTGGAGCACTTACCACCAACGAATACCCAAAGTTCAGATGCGAATGGACAAAATTAAGGGTCGAGACAAGCGATTCACCTTTTACATCCGCATTCAAGAAAGGCGAGGTCATCAGCATACCCATAGCCCACATGGAAGGTAATTTCTACGCAGATGAAGCAACCCTTTCGAACATGGAAGACAATGATCTCGTAGCGTTCAGATATGTTGACAGCGAAGGTCATGTGACCGAAGAAGTAAACCCCAATGGTTCACAGGAGAACATTGCAGGGATACTCAGCGGTAACAGAAATGTAATGGGTCTTATGCCCCACCCTGAAAGGGCATCTGAAGAAGTCCTCGGTTCCAATGATGGGATCAGGATGTTCAAGTCAATGGTAGAGTATATTTCAAGCAGGTGAAGACCTGTTATACTCCCATTCTCTTTTTATTTTTTTATTAATTTAATTCGACACTATCCATCTTCAATTCATTTGATCATTGAATGAACTTTTGTGCCGTTTTCCACGAATGTCTGACAATGTCGGGAAAGGAGCCATTCTCACGATACCATTCCTCAAGGAACTTCTTGGTCTTGGGATCTGATGGGTAACCACTGCCGATATCCACACCCATATCTACCTTTATCTGCTCGATAAGTTCATCACGCCTTACCTTTGCCAATATAGATGCCGCTGAAACAACTGGATATAGATCGTCTGCCCGATGTTTTGAGATAACTTCCGGAGCGGATATATCCGGATGCTTTTCCATATAATTGTCAAGAAGACGCTTTCCAAAACGTTCCTCCTTCACATCTGCTGCATCTGCATATATCTTGTCAGAAGGAAGCTCCTCGATGACCGAACCAAAAGCAAGTACCATGATATCGTTCATGCTCATCAGTTTTCGAAGCTCATCGATCTGATTCGGAGATACCTCATAAACGAACCACCCATCCGCATATTTCTTTATCTGGGCGGCAAGCTGGACCCTTCTTTTCGGGGAAAGCTTCTTGGAGTCCGCAACTCCCAGATTCTTCAGAGCATTGCTTCTGTCCTCATCGATCCTCACCCCGCCTATGCACATCGGCCCGATGACCGGACCTTTTCCTGCTTCATCAATTCCCAGTATCTTCATTGAGATCTTCCTTGATATGATTACCATTATCTTAGAGTATACCACTCATACGAACACAGCAAATATAAGGTAGCCGATTCCCATCATGATAATTGAATGCTTAAGCCCGGACATTACACTACCTTCGCCCATAGTACCTGCCATAAGTCCTGAGCTTAGACCTTGAATAAGAGAAGCATGCATGAAAAGACGTATATATGCATCAAGGTCGAAATTGCCCAGAAAACCTCCGCCACCACCTCCGGATTCAGCCATCTTTTCCCCAGCGGCTGCCATCTCCGCAAGAAATGTCGTGGAAATAACATAGATAACACCTACGAACACAAGGAAGGAAATATAGATGATCACAATATAGATCATCATGCCCATGGCACGTTCACGTTTCATTGACTGTTCGGAGGCTGCATCGCGGGCCGCTACCAGAAGCACTTCGCCAACATCACCACTTGATTCATTGGCCTTTGTGACAAGCGTTAGTGACCGTGCAATTACCTGTGTCCGAAGCCTGTTGGCAAATCTGATAAGAGAATCATTGACATTCATTCCCCATGAGATATCTGCCCAGATTACTCTGATCTCATTTCCAAGATGTCCGGACTTTGAATTTGCCATCAGCTTTATAGAATCCCGAAGTGTCATCCCGCTTTCATTGGTACTCGCAAGCTTCTTCAAAAAATCTGGGAAATTCCTTTCAAGATACTTTTTCTTACGAGACATTATCTCATGGAAAAGTGCCATTGGTATCATAACAATGAACAGTACAAGCACGATATAGTCATCAATGAATCCAACTTTTTGTGCTGTTGTTCCGAGACTTTCCATATTTGACCAATAGGGTATAACAAGAACAAGAATTGCCACAGGAATTGTAACAGCAAGAGAATATAACGGATTGCTCATTACCATATCGAAAGGGTTTTTCAGGAATTTCCTGACAGAAAGCGATCTTTTGGCTTTCGCAAAGTTCAGATAGTATTCTCTATTACGCACAATTTCTTCAGGTTCATTGATGAGTTCTCCTGCTTCATCATAGATCGGTTCCAGATATGAAGGAAGATCAGGAATGCCGTGGTCAAGTATGGTTCGGGTAGGCAAGAGTTCAGGTTCACCCATTTCGCTCGGAGTTATGATACTGATCATGACCACGAACATAAGAGAGCCTATAGGTAAAACAGCATATATGATAGCATAGACCATGACCTCCGAACCGGAACCCATGACCGCCATCATGACGCCCATAATTATAATGAACAGAGGACCAGCAACGAATGCGGTCACATATGACTCCGCAAGTAGTCCAAGGGTCTCCAAAAACCCTTTCTCGTCGATAACTGTTTTTTGAAGATACTGTTCAGCTTTATCTTGAAAATAGCGCGGAATGCTGCCACCACTATCGATAATTGTAATAAGATTATCCATTAGTTCACTGAATCTATCAGAAGGGGTCCTCTCACTTATGTTCGAGATCGCGGTCTTCATATCATATCCGAAATAATCCATTTCGCGGATAATGGCATTGACCTCGTTCGAAACTTCCCCATAGGTACTGCCTGAGCGGGAAAGCAACCTGAAAACCTCTATTATGTTCATGCCACCTTTGCTAAGTGCATACATGAAAGTGACTGCGTACGGAAGCTGCCTGTTAATATCACTCTTCCTTTCACCAGCCTTAAACCTGGGATAAAGCATGAACAGACCATATATCCCACCCCCAAGTGAAGCAGCAAAGAAGACCGTGATCAGAAGACCTACGAATATACCCCTGAATTGCAATATCCATGCACTTGACGCAGAGAATTCCAGCTTTGTCATGGATTCCGGCAATCCGACCACATAGATAGAGATATACGCAATAAAAATACCTATGATGAGGCCGAACACGCAACTTAGTAACGAATAGAATATTGCGTTCGAGACATACACCTCATAAGAGACTGGAATTCTTGCCTGGAAAAGCTTTAACTTAAGGTTCTCATATTTATCTTCCCTCTCCTGGACATAATCACCAAGCAATGCAAAAGGTATTTTTTTGAGGATATTAAAATATGAACTGGCCTTCTCTTTGGAATAACCCGTATCTTCAGCACTTTCAGAGAACTTGCTTTTTAGCTTTGCAAGTAACGATGTCTTCTCAACGGTGGAAGAATCCAGGGCTTCACCATGCTCATTCTTTTTTTCCAAAGAGTTGTTTTCTGTCACTTTAACACCCCTATGGATCAGAGCAGGTCCAATTCCTTCATAATTTTTCCCGGATTGGATTGATATGTATTGATTATGTTCGATATCTGTTTGAAATTATTGATATCTTTATCCATCATATATTCAAGAATACGCTGGCGGCTCTTTAGTTCCTTATTGACATCCGTAGCATTCCAACCCCTGTGAATACGTATATCCATGAGGGCTTTTGATTCACCTGTCCTGTGGAAACTATCGGTGTTCGAATCCCATACAAACACATCATTCGTCCTGATATTATGCGTGTTAGGATCGATATCTACTATCTCCACAAGTTTCAGATTTCTTCTGACACGTTTGCCCTTAGAGTAGGTCTGTGCCTGAATGCACATGATATCAAGGGCCTGTATCATGTTACGCGGAACACTGATAGGCGGATTTTCCAGTCTGTGAATTGCAGATGGAACTGAATCCGCATGCATTGTAGAAAATGTAGTATGGCCTGTAGACATTGCCTGGAAAAGAGTAAGTGCTTCCTTACCTCGAACTTCACCCACAAGAAGATATTCTGGCCGCTGGCGGAGTGCAGCCTTCAGAAGATCGTACATGTCCACTGCCCCTCTCTCATCCGATGTGAACGAATCCCTTGTTACACCCGGTATCCAATTCGGATGTGGCAATTTCAATTCTCTTGTATCTTCAAGGGAGATTATCTTCGCTTTTTCAGGAATGAAAAGAGAGACTGCATTCAGTGATGACGTCTTTCCTGATGCCGTACCACCTGCATAGATAAGGCTCTTATTGTTCTCTATACATAGCCAGAGGTATGCCATAGATTCCGCTGAGAAAGTGCCCCATTTAAGGAGGTCCACAGGGGTAATTGGAACTTCATTGAACTTTCGTATAGTGAAAGTGCTGCCGTGGGTAGTAACACTCTTACCCAGCGTCATTTGTATCCTTGAGCCGTCCGGCATGGTAGCATCCACCATCGGGTCAGCAACAGAGATGTGTTTGCCGCTCCTCTGTGCAAGCTGTATTATAAAAGAGTTCAATTCCTCTTCATCAAAAACAATGTTTGTAGCAATGTTCTGGTAATTTTTATGATACAGGAATATAGGTTTGTCGTGACCATTACCCGAAATATCCTCAAGTGAATCATCGTTCATCAAAGGATCGATCTTACCAAAATTTATGAAATCACGTCTGGTGTAATAGAAGATCTTTTCGAGCATAGCAGGAGTTATACCTATAGCATAATCCTTGATTATATCTCTTATCTCTCTCTCAATGACCTCTTCTTTGTCATCATCCTCATCGATCTTTTCTACAAGAAGTTTATTTCGCAGCCTATCCTGCACCTCGGCCAGGAACACGGTCTCAAAATCAGACATTTGAGGCTCAACAGCATAATAAAGATGGTTATTACTATCTTCGTTGTAAAGGATAACAATGAAAACATAAGGTTCATTGACCCAGTAACGATTAACTTCTTCATAGCTCTCAATGCCATCAAAATAGGAAAGCATCCCATGTATTTCGGGATCATATGCCTCGATCACTTCATTTTCACGAGAGAAAAGATTTTTGATCTTCTGAATAAATCCGATATTATCAGCAGAAACACGTTCTGATTTGGTATCTACAGACTGTTCAACAAGTGCTTCGTCAGTCCCTTCAGCAAGTTGTTCATCATGTATTTCGTTGGATTGCTTTTCAGCGTTTTCATCCATATAAAAGCTCTCATCTTTGACATCAGAAGTATTTGCATCCGGATTCACCGATGTGGGTTCAATTCCATCTTCGGAAGGTGATATGTTCGGGTTAATAGTACCATATTCACCCACACTGGGCACCCATTCTTCAGTAGGATCATGGGCAGAAAGATTAGGATTCGCAAATTTATCGGACTTTGGCAGAAGTATTCCGAATTCCTCTTCAATTTCTTTATCGTCGGAAGTTTTCGGAATATTCACAGGATACGAGTTATTTCTACCGCGTGGTCTCAGTATAACAGCATCAAGGTCTTCTTTTTCAATATCCATACCTGATATAGGGTTGAATATTTTTGGCTCTTCAAAAGCAAACCGATCAAGAGTTGATGAAGAAGACGAGGTTTCGGATTTAGATGCCTCTGGCTCTTCATGGTCTTGAGAGGTGTGTGGAAAAGTCTCATTCCGATTTTCGTGAGCTACTTCCTTTACATTCAAATTGGAAGGTTCTGACAAACTCTCTTCCGTATCATTTATAAGATCAGGATCATTTTTAACAGCAGGTTTCAGACCGGCATCGATTCCATCATCCGATCTAGATTCTTCTGTTCTTTTTTCTGTCTTTTTGACCATCATTACACCGCAATGGTTCATATGGAGCCAATACCAGAGATATGGCTACGAATATCCTCATTATTATAATTATGTTACTTATTATTATACTTATTGATGCTGATTTACTTATTATAATGAAAAGTAATGAAAAATATTAAATCTAAAGCTATACATGTTCGTTCTATTATCGGTTCAAATTGCAATCTGGTCATGAATAGATGACCATGGAGATATCCCCCATGCCAATAATTACCTTACAATACGAGGATCTGGAATCACTCACTAAAGCAGACAAGGATACGATCATAGACCGCGTGCCAATGATAGGCGCGGATATCGAGCGTATTGAAAAGGAAGCCATCGACATCGAGTTCTTCCCTGACCGACCTGATCTTTACAGTGTCGAGGGAGTAGCAAGAGCAATGAGAGGTTTTATGAACATCGAGACCGGCCTTTGCCAGTATGAAGTAACGCCATCTGGTGTCCATATAGAGCTCGAAGAAGGAATAAAGGATGTAAGACCTGTCATAGGATGCGCTATTGTAAGGGGTATTAATTTCACATCCAGCTCCATCAAGTCATTGATGGACCTTCAGGAAGACCTGCACTGGGGCCTTGGAAGGAACAGGAAGAAAGTGTCTATCGGAGTTCACGATATGACAAATCTCAAACCACCTTTCAAATATAAGGCGGTCAGCCCGGACTTCGAGTTCGTTCCTCTTGATTTTACTGAGCCAATGACAATGGATGAGATACTCGAAAAGCATCCAAAAGGTGTTCGCTTTGCAAACATCCTCGAAGGAATGGAGAAATATCCCCTGATAAGTGATTCTGAAGGGAACGTCCTTTCATTCCCACCAATAATCAATGGAACCCTTACAAGGGTAGAAGAGAGCACTACAGACCTTTTCGTTGATGTCACAGGTCTTGGAGATGCAGTATATACTGCACTTAGTATCGTTGTAAGCGCACTTGCCGAGAGAGGTGGAAAGATAGAGTCGGTAAAGGTAGTCTACCCTGACGGGACCGAGAAGGTCACACCGGACATGACACCAAGAACTCTCAAAGTACCTCGCTCAGATATAGATTCACTGATAGGCATAGAACTTACAGCTGATGAGATCGTCAATGAACTAAAGAGAATGAGGTTCGATGCAACCATCCTTGAGGATGGAGAGATGTTCGAGATAAGCGTTCCGACCTACAGAGCTGATATCCTTCATAATTATGACATCGTCGAGGATATTGCCATTGGATATGGCTTCGATAAGATCAAAAGCGAATTCCCAAAAAGTGCGACCATTGGATGTGCACACCCGATCTCAATTACAAGAGGTATCATGCGTGAGATAATGGTGAGCCTTGGTTACTCCGAGGTCATGCCGTTCACACTTACAAGCCAGAAGGTACATTTTGAATGGATGAACAGGGAAGAAACAGATGATGTGACCTTCGTACTTCATCCCATAAGCGAAGACCAGACAATGGTACGTACCACCATATTGCCGAACCTTATCGAGATATTTTCCCTGAATCAGCACCATGAACTGCCACAGCGCCTCTTTGAAGTAGGTGAGGTAGTCGTTAATTCAAAGAACCGCCTGCACCTCGCAGCAGCCTCCATACACGCCCAAGCTAACTTTACAGAGATAAGAGAGGTCCTTGATGCGGTCATGAGGGAACGAGATATCGAATACGAGGTAGTAGTATCTGATGACCCGGCATTTATCGAGGGCAGGCGTGCAGATATTCTTGTCAACAGTAAAAAGGTCGGAATGATGGGAGAACTCTATCCTGAAGTTATTACAAACTTCGGCCTTGGACAACCCATCGTTGGATTTGAGATCGACATTACAGAATGAACATTTGAACATTCCCGGAAATATCCGGGAACAATTCTTTTTTTATTTGATATTATAAAAACTTAAAATTCCGATAAAAGAGATACGGGCCCGCCGCGATTCGAACGCGGGTCAGTGGGTGTCTTCGCAGTAAAATACTACATCGAAGCCCACGAGGATGTCCTGGCTACCCTACGGGCCCTCTTTCAAAATTACGATGCTATCATTGTAATCGTTA
>JAIORJ010000060.1 GCA_021108185.1 Methanococcoides sp.
TCGGAATATCTATGAACTTGAAAATCAGATAAAGGCTATTGCTGCTGAAGTGAGTGAAATGCTGAAGACTAATATGTGATTCTAATTTTTATTTTTAAAATTATATTTTTAATATTTTTAACTTGTCTCATCTCCTGTAATTGTTGCTTAATTTTCGTAGAAAACGACAAAAGCTACAGGAAAACCTCATAAAATTAAGCCTTTGAGATTTCACTCTGGAGATCTTCATCCCTCTGTCAACACTTTCTTGTAGTGGCAATCACTAAAATTAATCTAAAGAACAGCATATACATCTGATAGTGTTAAAGACGGACATTCGTAGATAATAACCGTTCTCATAATAATATCGAAGTGAGCGATATGTCAGGAAGACTACCGGATTCGGATGACTCAGGTCTTATGAGGTGGATGAGGTCGGAGGTAGGCAAGATCAATAAGGAGATCGTTGCTGAGAGGAAACCCCTTTCTCAGTTGCTTGGGGAGGATATCCCATCTTCTAAGACAAAAAGCGGTAATGAGCATTTATTCGATAAAGGGATACTAAGTGTGCTTGAAGGGGGTCTTCCGGAAGAACTCCATGGAAGGCTCAGGCTTCCAATTCTGTTCTTCCTTGACCACCGTGTGGAAGATAGTTGTTTTCTCAATGATGAAAATGCTGTCAAAGCTCTCCAGATAATGGGGGAGATCAGCAGATCCCGCAGCCTTTATGAAGGCAAATTATGGGTGGGAAAAAGTATTGCTTATTCCATCATGAGAAAATATCCGACTGCAATACAGATAGTGATGGGATGACTTGTTCTTTCTTCATTTCCCTTATTTTTCCTCGTCCATAGAGCGATAGGTACAAGAGATCTATATGAGGTACAGTATAGTACCTTAAGGTCAATACTGCACGTAATTAGAATGGAGTAAATACTACAAATTATGCATCCGATCTAAAGATCTTCCTCTTTGTATTTTACGCAGATTCAGTACTCGATCCATATCATGCAAAGCTTCCGACTTTCAAAAATTTCACGATAGTGAATAGATATATAAGATACGACAAACTATAAGTCATTGTGAAGTGTCCGAAGGTATTATCATGAAAATGGAAACTCCTTGTCAGGCAGTAGTATGGGATGTCCTTCCTGCGATACGTGCAGCGCTTGCGGTTGAGCTTGTGAATAATGGTATTGCTCAAAAGGAAGTTGCAAGGCTATTTGGTATGGCGCCTTCCGCTGTTTCTCAGTACCTGACCAAAAAAAGAGGTTATCGTATCGAATTCGATGATGATATACAAGAGGAGATCTCCCGTCTGGCTGTTGAGATACAGGAAGGCAAGATCGAGAACGTTTCTGCAAAGATATGTGATATATGCAGAAATTTGAGGACCGGGGAAGATGCCTGTCCTGTAGGACCTACTGAATTATAAATATCTCGCATTTTATGATATATTGTTGGTCCAAGATCAGCTTTTGCTTTGATCATTTATTTCCTACTGTTTTGGTTGGCTTATACTCCTTTTTTGTATTGACCGTTTTGCTATCAAGCGCAATATCTAAATAATAGATTGTGAATTCACTATCGTGAAGTCACGATTGTGAATCCATTGATCTGGTTGGATGGCAGAGTTGTCATGTGTTCGACTGCAGCACGGATGTGTGGGATCGATGCGCATTCTGGTCTTCGATCTGATAAGAACAGGAAAATTCCCTGTAAAATTTGCAGTTCATCCCTTAAAAGGTGTATATTATGAATCAATTCGCACAAGCAACTGAAAAAGACATAACTCGTTCAATAGTTGAAGAATTCCTTGGAGAGTTCCTGAATCACATCGAAAGTGATGTGATAATCGTTGGCGGAGGGCCAAGCGGTCTTGTGGCAGCAAGGGATCTTGCATCCAAAGGCATAAAGACCGTTGTGCTTGAGAGCAACAATTACTTTGGTGGCGGTTTCTGGTTAGGCGGTTACCTGATGAACAAGGTCACTGTAAGAGCACCTGCACAAAGGATCTTTGACCAGCTTGGAGTTCCTTACAAGGAAGTACCTCACATAAAGGAAGGTCTCTATGTAGCAGATGCACCTTCTGCATGTTCAAAACTTATTTCCGCTGCCTGTGATGCAGGCGCTTTTATGTTGAACATGAACAAGTTCGATGATGTGGTTCTCAGGGATGGTCGTGTATGTGGTGCTGTTACCAACTGGACACCTGTTTCAGCATTACCGCGCGCGATCACATGTGTTGACCCGGTGGCAATCGAGGCAAAATGCCTTATCGATGCAACAGGGCATGATGCGGTTGTGGCCAACTCCCTGGCGAGCCGTGGCCTGGTGGACCTCAAAGGTTTCTCCGGAATGGATGTTGATAATTCCGAAGATGCTGTGGTCAATAACACCTCAGAGATATTCCCTGGTCTTGTGGTCACTGGAATGGCCGCAGCTACATGTTTTGGTCTTTCCAGAATGGGTCCGACCTTTGGTGGTATGTTGGAGTCCGGTGTAAAAGCTGCAAAGATCGCTGAAGCTATTGTGAAATCCGTATGATTTGTTAAAACAGGTAGTTTATCTGCCTGTTCTTCTTTTTGATTTTATGGCAGATAGTTAACGATTTATACAGTTGCCGATATAACTTTGTATACATCACCGATATCTGCCTTAAATTGCCTTTATCATTACATTTATTTTGGCAGGTCAGTTAATATCTTATTCCATTTACTTTAAGGAGTGTATTGCCAGATGTTCAATGAGACAATCTATCTTGATAACGCTGCAAGTACAAGGCTTGATGAAGCAGTACTTGAAGCGATGAAACCGTATTTCTTTGATGCTTATGCAGTTGCTACTTCTGAATTCGGTTATTCCATGGGCATTGATGCCAAGGAAGGGCTTGAAAGGTCCCGTAAGGTCATTGCATCAAGACTTGGTGCGCAAGCTGGCGAGATCGTGTTCACTTCAGGAAGCACTGAATCAAGCAACATGGCAATAAAAGGAGTGCTTTCAGCTCTGAAAGGGAAGAAGGACGACCATCTGATCGTATCCCGTCTGGAAGATTTCCCTGTGCTGAATACCGCAAAGAAACTTGATAAGCAGGGCTACAAGGTAGACTTCATAAATGTCGATGGTGAAGGTATACTCGACCTTGATATGTTCAGTGATGCCATCACTTCGCAAACAGCCCTTGTGTCAATTCAGCAGGCAAATCAGGAGGTAGGTACTTTGCAGGACCTTAAGGCCATCTCTGATATCTGTCAGGATAAGGATGTCCTGTTGCATACTGATGCCACTCATAGTTTTACGAGGATTCCTCTGGATGTCAGCAAGCTTCCTGTGGACCTTGTAACATTGTCAGCCCATACGATACATGGCCCCAGAGGTATCGGCGCACTGTATATACGTGAAGGAACTCCGATAGACAAATGGATGGATGGAGGGTTCCAGGAGTCTGATAGGCGTGCCGGTGTAGAGAACATTCCGGCTGCGGTGGGATTTGCAAAGGCTGTGGAACTTGTGACTCCTGAGGAGAATGAACGCCTTGCAGCGATGAGGGACCGTGTTATCGAAAGGGCAATGGCTGATATTCCTCATGTGACCCTTAATGGAAGTGCTACCAGCAGGTTGCCACAGAATGCCAATATGACGTTCCATTATGTGGAGGGCGAATCCATTACATTGCATCTTGACATGCTGGGTTTTGCGGTGAGCACAGGTTCTGCATGTTTTAGTCGTTCTCTTGAAGCAAGTCATGTGATACTCGGTATCGGTGGCGATCATGAGAGGGCACATGGGTCACTGCGTTTCAGTTTCGGACGCTTTAATACCATTGAGGATTCGGATGCTATTATCGATGCATTGAAAGATGTTGTTACGAATCTGCGGGCTATCAGCCCTCTGGCAGAGGATAATTGAGTTTATAGTTAGAAAATAAGAGAGGTGTTTCTATGACTTTCCCATACACAAAAGAGGTACTTGAGCATTTCAGAAATCCACAGAATGTTGGAAAAATGGAGGACCCTGATGGAAAGGGTCTTGAAGGCAGTCCTGCGTGTGGTGATATGGTTGCCGTTTATCTGAAAGTTAATCCTGATACTCTGGTTATCGAGGATATCTCTTTCGAGTCATATGGCTGTGCATCCAATATCGCAACAGCATCTATGATCACTGAGATGGCAAAGGGCAAGACTCTTGAAGAGGCCAAGAAGATCACGTGGAAGGAAGCAGCTAATGCTCTTGGTGGACTTCCGCCTGTCAAGGCCCATTGTTCCGTGCTTGCGGTCGAGGGGCTTCGGTCTGCTATTCGTGATTATGAAGAGAAGCATGGCATGGTCGTGGAGGATGAGGCCACTACGGTAGAGGTTGTCAGTAAGCGTTTGAAGCATGTGATGAATCCGATGGCAGGTCTTGATATCATCAGGACCGAACTTGTGCTAAAGGTAGTGGTCGAAGAAGGAAATGTTCGTATAGTGCTTGATATACCTTCGACACATCAGTTTGCAGCTGCCATAAAGGAAGATATTGTCGATAAGTTGGAATCATTGTGGGATGTTGAGAGTGTCACGGTTGATTTCATCTCCTGATACTCTTCTATTTCTTTTTTGTATCTACATTTGATCAGGTTCTGATAAATATGGAAATTCGTTCGATCGCTCCCTGTACAAGCAAGCCTTCTATTTTTCATGTGGAGGCACAGCTTGAAAATGAGATAGATATTCCAAAGGCATGTGAAGCTTTATCCGTTGAGGAAGGTGTGACCATCAAGTTCCTCAGGTGTTCTGAAGAGCTTGGAGCTATCCGGTTCACTTCAGGTGCTATGATGGTGCTTATCTATGAAAGTGGCAAGATCACTGTAAGGCATGCTCCTGATGATGGTACTGCCAGAGAATTGCTCGAAAGGGTCGCTGAGCTGGTGGAATGAATCTGATGAGGTAAATGGACTTTCATTAGTTCATGCTTCAATATTGCCTTTCTTTTTTTTATTTGCCGTCTTATATGTTCCTTATGTGAAAACAAAATCTAGTGGCTATTTAAACTTCCTGCTGATATCCGACCGGCAACGATAAACTATATATAATTTTCACCAGTATGTTCCTTAACATTAGAGGCAGCGCTATCAAGCAAAGCCTATAATAATCTGGCCAATTCGATGCGTTATTTCACAATTAAAGAGGTCTTCATATGGATGATATGGATACTATTATCAACAGGATAAAAGAGCAAGATCCAGAGCTATTTTTGCAGGTAGAGAAGATCATTCCTTTCCACGGGTACTTGAGCTCGGGAGCACTGATAGGATTACAGATGCTCACTATGGCGAAGAGATTACTCGATGTTAAGGAAGGAGAACGCATCTATGTTACAGCGGAGACATCCAACTGTGTTCCAGATCCATTCCAGATACTCGAAGGTGCTACCATCGGGAACAAGGGAATGAAGATCAAGGATTACGGCAAGATGGCTGTTACTGTGAACAAACGTGGTGCACCGGGCGAGACCAAGATGCCTGCTGTCAGGATATATCTTGACGCAGAAAAGACTGCGGCTTACCCGAGATTGCATGCATGGTTCATGAACCTCGAAAGAGTACGTCATGAAGAGGTCCTGCCGATCTTACTCGAGGCAGGCGAGAATATTTATTCTTACACTTTTACAGAGATCGAAGTTCCGGTCAAGAAAAGCAAGCAAGTAAGGCTGTGCGAGAAATGTGGAGAGAGCTTCATTCAATATGAAAGCGAAGCACTTTGTGAAGCATGCAGGCATGAGCAATAATTACGGAGTAGATGAGATGAACGAAATAGTAGTTCAGACAAAAGATAACAAGCAAGTGGTGTATTTACCAGAAAAGTGCATTGGTTGCGGGACCTGTACAATGGTCTGTCCTAAGGACACATTGATCATAGGTTCAGTAGGACCTGTTGCCAGGGGACTCATCAATAAGGAGTACCTGGATATTAGAGATAACTGTATCACATGTGGAATGTGTACTAAGATCTGTCCAACAGGTGCCCTTGAGATGAGAGAAGATGGAAAGCCTGTATGCGATGAGAACTTCCTGTGCAGCTCGCTCGCACCAACAACGGTGAACGATAATTGTGTACACTGCGGTGTATGTGAGCAGATTTGTCCACAGGGTGCTATCGAGACCAAGCAGTGGCTCGCAAACGATGGCAGTGCACGCATAGATGGTGAGACCATCATCGATCAGGAAATCTGCGTACACTGTGGATGGTGTAGCGAGGTATGTCCAACTAATGCTATCACTGTGCAGAAACCTTTCGAGGGTACCTGGGAACGTGCAGAGGATGTCTGTCAGGCATGCCGAACCTGTGTGGATGTATGTCCATGCAATGCACTGTTCAATCCGGAATGGGCTCCTGGAGAAAGAGTTGACAAGGTCGCTCAGCGCGCTGATGCATGTATCTACTGTGGCGCATGTGCTGTTTCCTGTCCTGTAAGAGCTATTGATGTCCAGAAGACAGCGATCGTTCCTGACATGAACAAGAAAGCTCTATTTGAGAAGAAACTTCTCAACAAGCCATCAGCAACCCCTGTATTGACCTCTGTCCTGGTGACAGATGAAGATGCATGTCTTGGCTGTGGTAACTGTGTAATCATGTGTCCTGTCAATGCAAACTCCTCAAAGGATCTTGCAGCAGGTTCACTAAATGAGCTTGATGAGAAACCACTCCTTGAGGTAAGGAACGGTACTGTCAAAGTAGTTGATCAGGAAGTATGCGGCTCATGTGGCGCATGTGCTCTTATCTGTCCTGTCTCTGCAATTTGGCTTGAGAAGAGGGAGGTTGAATAATGGCTGGAACTATTGTAATTAAGAATGGATATGTTTATGATCCGCTCAATGAAGTGAACGGTGAACAGCAGGACATCTTCATCAAGGACGGTGTGGTAGTTTCCGAACTTTCCGCAGCTGACATGAAGGATGCTAAGATAATTGATGCAACAGGCAAGACCGTAATGCCTGGTGGTGTTGATTCTCACACACACATTGCTGGTGCTAAGGTAAACGTCGGTAGGATGATGCGTCCTGAAGATGGTTACAAAGCAACATTGGCAAAGACCGATATCACCCACTCTGGATCAGGAGAGACCGTACCATCCGTCTACATGGAAGGTTACGAATACTCCAAGATGGGATACACCACTGCTTTTGAAGCAGCTGTTCCTCCAATGGAAGCACGTCACACACACGAAGAGATGCGCTCCATTCCAATGCTCGATATGGGTGGCTACCTTGTTCTCGGTAACAACTGGTTCATGATGCGCTACCTGAAGGAAGGCGACGTCGACAGGGCAGCAGCATATGTTGCATGGATGATGAGAACCCACAAGACATACGGTATCAAATGTGTCAATCCTGGTGGAGTTGAGAACTGGGGCTGGGGTAAGAACGTTTCTTCCCTTGATGAGGCCAATGTACACTTCGAGATCACTCCAAGAGAGATTATCGATGGGCTGACCGAAGTAAACGAAATGCTCGGTATGCCAATGTCAGTGCACCTTCACGCAAACAACCTTGGACACCCTGGATGTTATGAGACCACCAAGGAATCCCTTAAGTTGTCCAGCAACGTGAAAGCAAAGCAGAACATGGCTGTTGACTGGGCTGAGACAAAGATCGATGCAAGCAGAGATCAGTCAGTCTATCTTACACACATGCAGTTCAATGCATTTGCCGGTACATCCTGGCGTGATTTCGAGTCTGGTGTCAAGCCGCTCGCAGATTACATCAACAAAGCTGACCATGTTGTAATTGACAGTGGTTGTGTACCTTTCGGTGAAGCTACATGTATGACCGGTGATGGTCCTGCCATTCACGATATCGCAGTACTTACCGGCGGTAAATGGTCTAACACCGATGTTGAGCTTGAATGTGGTTCAGGTGTCTGTCCATTCACATATCTTAAGAGCAACCCTATTCACAGTACTCAGTGGGCAATGGGTCTTGAGTGCCTGCTCCTTATCGATGATCCATGGAAGACCATCATGACAACCGACAGTCCAAATGGCGGACCGTTCACCAAGTATCCACTCGTTATGAGCTGGCTCATGTCCGAGAAGTTCAGGGAACAGACATTCAGTGAATGTCACAAATGGGCTAACGACAGAAGTACACTCGGTGGCGTTGACAGGGAAATGTCTCTTTATGACCTTGCGATCCTTACCCGTGCTAACACGGCAAAGACCATTGGTATGGCACACAGGAAGGGTAGCTTCGGTATCGGTGCAGATGGTGATGTTACAATTTACGACATCGACCCAACAAAGATCGACACCAGGGAATATTCTGACCTGATCAACAAGTTCAGCACTGCTGAATACACCATCAAGGGCGGAGAGGTTGTCTGTCACGATGGTGAGATCACTATGATCCCTGATAAGAGGACCTATTACACCGACGCGAGCGTCCCTGATGCTAACGAGAAAGAAATGCTTAAGGATGTTCAGGAATGGTTCAGATACTATTCACACGGTTTCAACCACTATCCAACACCTGAGAAATACCTTGTAAACCCAACAGCGATCAAGGCAAACATGGAGCAGTGAGATCATGGCAGAAGTCATTCTTACAGTTAATACTGAAATTGGATTAAAAGTAGAGGCAGATGTTATCACTCCTGATACATTTGCTGGCAAGAACAAGGGCGAGATCGAGGCTCTGCTAGTTTGGCAGGGTCCAAAACAGTTCCCTATCTCCGCATTCTTTGATGTGGGGGGCGATGCTGGTGCTTCCGCAGAAGATACATCCATTGTCATCAAAGGCGATGCTTCAAGAGTAAAGCGCATCGGTGAAAAGATGACAGCTGGAAAGATCACCGTTGAAGGATCTGTCAGCATGCATGTAGGTTCCCAGATGGTCGGCGGCGAGATCCTTGTAAAAGGTGATGCTGATTCATGGGCAGGAATGGAAATGGTAGGCGGACTCATCCACATCGAAGGTAATGCAAATGACCACGTAGGCTGTGCATACCGTGGTAAGTGGGTAGGAATGTCCGGCGGACGCATCGTTATCGATGGTAATGCTAACAATAACCTTGGTGGCGGTATCAGCGGTGGAGAGATCATCGTTGGTGGAAATGTCGGTCACTACACTGGCATTCGCCAGAACGGCGGTCTTATCGCTGTAAAAGGAAATGCTATTCGTGCAGTTGCTGCTGAAATGACAGCAGGTACAATGGTTGTTAACGGAACCATCGAAAGGTTCTCTCCTGGATTTGAATATGTGACAAACGAAAGCGACCTTAAGTTCGATGATATAGAATGCCCAGGTGAGTTCATGAAGTTCCTCGGTGACAATGCGATCACAAAGAGGCCAAAGGGCACACTCTATGTCAATCAGGACGCAAACATGAATCTGTGAGGTGTGATAATGAAAGTATTACTTAACACAGGAAGTACCATTGATGAGGGCAGACTTGCTAAAGGTGGTAACAAATATTCAGAGGCTTACGTAAAGGAGTGCGCAGTATGCTGGCTCTCCCCCTCTAATTTTGAATCCCTTGGATGCCCGGAAAAAGTAAAAGTAACAAGTAAGGACGAAAAACACTCCATCATAGTCTACACAAAATGTACAGATGTTATGATGGATGGCGATGTGTTCATGCCAAGGGCTATCTGGTCCAACGTGATCATTGACCCATATACATTCTCAACAGGTTCCCCTCTCTACAAAGGCAGTCCTGTGACTGTCGAAGCAGCAGAAGGTGATGTATTGAGCACAGAGGATGTTGTCCTTAATCTCTATATGGGAGGTAAATGATATGGTTTTTAAGAACATTATGTGTCCTGTATGCGGAGCTTCATGTGACGATATCCAGGTAGAGCTTGGAGATAACGAGATCACTGTCAAGAATGCATGCAAGATGGGTAATGCAAAGTTCCAGGAAGTCGTAAGCACACACCGTCTTAAGGACCCACTTGTCAAAAAGAACGGTAAGCTTGAGAAAGCTGCATGGGACGAGGCACTTACAAAGGCTGCAGAGATGCTTGTAAACGCAAAGAGACCTCTTTTCTTCCTCGGAAGTGAGACCTCATGCGAAGCACAGGAAGTCGGTCTTCACATCGCTGAGTATCTTGGCGGTATAGCAGATTCCAACGCAACTATCTGCCACGGTCCTACTGTAATGGGTATCCAGGAAAGCGGATGTCCAGGTGCAACAGCAGGTCAGACCAAGAACAGAGCAGATGTGAACATCTACTGGGGATCCAACCCTCTGGCATCCATGCCAAGACACATGTCAAAGTATGCTGTCTTCCCAAGAGGATACTGGTCCAAGAGAGGAAGGTTCGACCGCAAGGTCATCACCGTTGACCCAAGAAGGACCGATACAGCAGTAGCATCAGACCTTCACATACAGCTCAAACCAAACTCTGACTATGAGCTTTTGAGCGCACTGTTGACCATCCTTAACGGAAAGCGTCCACATCCATCCGTGGAAGAGATCACAGGTGTACCAATTTCTGCAATGGATGAGATGATCGATGTAATGGTGAATGCAAACTTCGGTAGCATCTCAGTCGGTCTTGGCCTTGGTTCTTCAATGGGTAAGCACAGGAACGTTGAGCTTGGTCTCAACCTTGTGAAAGAGCTCAACAACAACCACGGTACAAAGTTCGTACTCGGTGCACTCAGAGGTCACTGTAATGTGGCAGGTTTCAACCAGATCGCATCATATCTATACGGATATCCATTCGGTATCGACTTCTCAAGAGGCTATCCAAGGTACAACCCTGGAGAGACCACCACTGTCGATGTACTGAGGGATAAGGACGTAGACGCTGCATTCGTTATGTGTGCTGACCTTGTCTGCCACATTCCTGCAGATGCTGCATCCTATCTTGCAGAGATCCCAATGACCTGCCTGGATATTGCTCCATGCCCAACAACAACAGCTTCAGATGTTGTTCTTCCTGGTGTCATCGATGCAATGGAGAATGACGGTACATTCTATAGGCTCGACAACGTGCCAATGTACTTCAAGCCGTTCACAACGTCTCCATTCGAGTTCACACAGAGCAATGAAGACACACTTAAGCAGTTGTTCGCAAAGATAAAGGAAATTGCTTGATCATGCCGTTGGATTGGCACGTTGAAAGAAAGAACGCTCAGAATAACTTCTGGCGTGATGAGGCGCGGGATTCTTCCGCTCCTTATCTTTCTTATAGAGGTGTCGAGCTTACGGAAGATAGCAGTAACGAAATTGATGTGGATGTCATCGTTGAGAAAGAATTCCATCTTTCTCTCAATGGCGTCCCTCTTGCTTCTTTTTTTGCAACCCCTCAAGAGTTCGAGGAACTGGCTGTGGGTTTTCTGATCTGTGAAGGTTTTATCGATCACGCTATTGACATTATTTCGGTCGAGGTCAAAGACGACCGACTGATATGCGAAGCGGACATCTGTCCGGACCGTATCGGAAAGACCAAACGTAACATTGATCCTGATTCAAGATTCGATTTTTGCAGTTGTGCCATTGGCTCAAGACCCTGCAAGAAAAAGGTCGGTAATGTTTCTGACATAAGATTTGACCGCAAGATCCTCTTCAATGCAGTGGAACACCTCAAGACCGATGCAAAGACCTGGAGACGCACCGGCGGTACTCATTCGGTGATTATCACTGATAACGACAGCAACATCCTGGCATTCTGTGAAGATGTGAGCAGGGCTTCCGCTGTTGACAAAGCAGTTGGCAAAGCAGCCCTTGCAGGTGTGGATATGTCAAAATGTGCAATTGTTGCTACCGGCAGGCTTTCAGTCACAATGGTCTCAAAGGCCGTCAATGCAGGAGTTTCTGTACTCGCCAGCAAAGCAGGTCCCATAAATGAAGGTATTGACCTTGCAAGGGCAGTAGGTCTGACGCTGGTAGGTTTTGTTCGCCCGCCTCATATGTATGTCTACAACGGCATTGAGAGAATTATTTAAAGAAGTTTTATTGTTTTCTAACTGCGTAAAAAAAGTATAATTGGAATTGCAATTCCATTTTAAATTTCACACCCGATACCCATATTTTCATTCAAGCTTTTCCAGACTCAGCCTGTAAACTTCAATACCTGCACCACGACATGCCGTCATTCTGCTACTATCAATGTTTGCACAGACGATGCCCAGGCGTATATCCTCTACATCCACTCCATACTTTTCAGCATAAGGGAGCTTGAACCTCTGGACCTGTCCGATGGCATTATCTCTTGCATTTATCTCTATCTCTATCAGGAAATGCTTGTCCTGTGAGTCAGTAAAAACAGCATCTATCCTACCACCCTCGACCTCTACTTCCACTTCGTGGAATGTCAGTCCGGGTTCGATAAGCTCAGGGATGCTGGATATCATCCTTGATATATCATCTTCGGAAATATGTCTGGACTCAAGGGCATCCTCTACATTTGGTGACCTCATTATCAGATTCAGGTATTGAATAGCAGTCGTCATCTTGTTGTTCTTCACATTAGGATAGACCGCAATGTCCTTTCCATCTCTGGAATGGACGAGTATTCCCACATTGCTGAGATTCTTCTTGCGTGAAATCGGAAGAGAACCTCTGCCTTTGCTAACAACGCCGATCGTATTCCTCCGGCTCAATATTCTTATGTTCTCCAGAACATCTTCCTGTTCGTTCTCTGAAAGATCCTCTATCTTAATGATCGTATAATCACAATCATGTTCTTCCTTGATGGCCTGAAGGGTCCTTAGGACCGATTCTGCTACCTCCGTTGGAGTGTCATCTCTTACATAATACCTGAAATTATCCATACTATCACACTTACAACCTCTCTATATAATAACGAGAGCTATTTACATAGGAGTGTTTTGTAATTCTAAAATGACTTTCAAAAATTTAATTGCTCAATCTATCTGTATGCTTAAATATGCTGACTAAGGGGGGTAGTAATGGATAAAATCCTATACTAGCAACCCTACAAAGCTCTAACAATAGAAATAAATGACTGACTGTTCGAGGCAATTTATCATATTTTTGTCGTATGAATATAAAGTTTATTATAATGAACTCATTTATATATTAATATCTCATGTTGATTTTATGCTCAATATCCTTTTCATGTTCAAAAATCGATTTAAAATATTCATTTTGATCGCTTTCATATCTATTTCTATTTTTGCATCTGGCTGTGCTGAAAATAATGATGCCACTAAAGCGTCCGAAACATTGCCACAAGCTCAGCAATTTATGGTAGATGGCTCTGATGCCGATACAAATGTTAAATATTATGTAGATAGTGAAATTTCAGACGGACATAGTCAAGAATGGGAGAAGAACGTAACACCAACTGCTATACATAAAATTGTAGTCGATGATAGCGAATCCACAGGCAGAAGTACAACAACAGTGCCTGTGGGTAATGCCAGTATAACAGTAAAGCTGCAGGACAGTATGGATTCACCTCTCATTGACGGTGTTGTTAAATACTACAGCGAAGGCTGGAATGACTTCGGAACGACTAATGTGAAGGGTCAAGTGAGCAAAGAATTACCAATTGGAACATACCAGTTCAGGATGACCTATGAGCATGCATCCAAGGATATCTCACAGGATATCGGAACCGATGCAACAGTGGTTTTCTCCACGGTGAACACAACCGTTCAACTCATGGATAGCAATAATAATTCTCTGGATACTGGCACTGTTAAGTATTATTCAGGTGGCTGGCACGATTTCGGCAATACCACTGCTGGAAATGTTTCC
>JAIORJ010000058.1 GCA_021108185.1 Methanococcoides sp.
CATCAGAAGTGAAAAACATGACAAATAATGAATCTACTAATAATGAATCTACTAAAGAAGACATGCACGTATGGACATCCAAATATGCTGACAAGTCCGGATATATGCTAAATCCTGACGAAGAGTCATTACATCTTGTTCTTGAAGGGCTGGCAAGGAACAGGAACAAACACGGGAAGAACTACTGTCCCTGCAGGATCGTGACTGGTGATGATCAGGAGGACAAAAAAATAATCTGTCCCTGTATCTATCATAAAGACGAGATAAGTAATGATGGCTCCTGTCATTGTGATCTGTTCTTTAAGAAAAAGGACTGAAAAGAAAGATAGCACATCTTTCCTTCGTTATTTTTAATATTTTTCAGGTGAATTCATGACAAATGCATTGGAAATATACCAGTTACTACCAAAAACAAATTGCAAACAGTGTGGTAAAGCGACCTGTATGGCGTTTGCAGCAGCACTTCTTTCAAGAGGGGTCGTGGTCGATGATTGCCCGCCTCTGAAAGAAGATAAGTTCAAAGAGAACTATGAAAAACTTTCCGAGATTATCACACCTGCAGGAGAGGCTTCTGAGTCTGGTATGATAGTGCATACTGAAAAATGCATTGGGTGCGGTAACTGTGTTGTTGCATGCCCTGTTAACGTAGCCGAAGACCCTTATGGTGCAGGTTCAGGAAAAGCACCCACCAGTGACAATGTGATCCTTCGTGTGGAAGATGGTGTCGTACGTCTATCCAATGTAAGTCAGTGTCGCCGATTTGGTAAGAATAAGATACTATGCAATGGTTGCATCGTTACATGTCCCACAAAAGCAATTGAATTCGTCTGATCATGGTGTGAAACAAATGGAAAATGAATATTACGTTTGCACAGGGTGTGGACTTCTCTGTGATGATATAGAGGTCGAGCTAGTGGATGGTAAGGTCTCAAAGGTGAACAATGCATGTCTAAAAGGTGTAGCTCGCCTGAAAGAATGTGAAAGACCTGCTGAGTGCAGGATCGACGACGCACCAGCATCTCTTGAAGATGCTATCATAGAAGCTGCCCGAATACTCAAGGAAGCCGATTCTCCAGTGATCTTTGGAATGGGAAACTCGACCAGCCAGGCACAGAAAAATGCTATTGAGGTAGCAAAAAAGACTGATGCTTATTTTGATGATACTTCTTCGTTCTGCCAGGGACCTGTCGTCGAAGCAATACTTGAGAATAAGATAAGGACCTGCACACTTGATGAGGTGAGGGACAAGGCAGATATAATTGTCTACTGGGGGGCAGACCCCTCTAATTCACATCCGAGACATCTATCCAAATACACCTATTTCCCCCGTGGAAAAGAAAGACAACGTGGCTGGGAAGAAGACCGTACAGCTATTTGCATCGATGTGAGAAAGTCTGATACTGCGACCATCTGTGGTGATAAGTTCTATCAGATACCTCCACAGGCAGATGAAGAGCTGCTTAATGCAATCGCGAATGGTCTTTCCGGCAAGGTCCCTAAGGTTTCTTTCGGAATGGGTCCGAAGAAGATACTTGAACTTGCGAATATGCTTAAAAAAGCTGAATTCGGGGTGATCTGTGTTGGCCTGGGCCTTGTTTATTCACTTGAGGAAATTGAACCGCTCGTCCGTTTAATGGATAAGCTCAATGAAGTTTCCAACTTCCATCTCATCCCGATGGTCGGTCAGTATAATATGCGGGGATCCAATCATAACCTGTATGAAGAAACCGGATATATAAACCGTGTAAAATTCACAGGGAATGATGTTGAACACGGAGCACACTGTTCTGTTGTTGAATTGCTGAGGACAAGAACCGTTGATGCAGCGCTTATAATAGGTTCTGACCCGATGTCAAGCCTTCCAGGCAGTATTGCAAAAGAGCTGTTGGACATTCCGGTCATCACTATTGATCCATGCAATACTCTGACGTCCCGAAAAGCAAAAGTGTCAATTCCTACCGCTACTGCAGGATCGGAGTGTGGGGGAACTGCTGTCAGGATGGATGGTGTTGAAGTGGAATTCAAAGCCATGACTGAAACTGATCGAATGTGTGATGCAGAGATACTGGAACGCATTATGGGGGAATTATAAATGGGATTTGGACAATTCCTTAAAGCTCCTGAATACGATATCAAGATAATAACATACAGGGATATCTTTCAAAGCACCGCTCTTGAATCATCAGGATGTGGGGATGAATATGCCGAACGTTCAGCTGTAATTCTGCTGGATAAAGGTGACCTGAAGAAGATGGTGCTTAAGGACGGAAGAAAGGCGGTCCTTAAGAACAACTTTGGAAGGGTTGTTGTACATCTCAGACCTTCCGGCTACGAAGAAGGCCATGAAGGCATCGGATACATGACCAACAGCCCCTGGTCAAATGCCCTGGTATCTTCTGAGACCGGTGGCTCAGGGGTTCCGAAATTCAAAATGATAATTGCATCCATCTCTGATGCAAAGGATGAAAAGGTCACCAGCTTTGATGTGTGACCTTATTTTTTTATTTATTAAGAATTTGGACTGGGCGTTGTCTATCAAAAGTTTGGGTACAAAGCCCGACTAAAGTTCAGATAAGTTCTTTAGGCTGTTTCTTTTCTGGTAATACTGGCAATGACATAGTATTAACAAGAATTGGGCTTTCAACTTCCTTTGCACGTTCAAGTAAAAGCTCTTTTCCTTTCTGCGTAAGTGCAAAAAGAGGTACTGCAGTTCCTACCTGTGCCAGAGGTTTGATGACATCCCTTATCGCTTTTGATGCACAGGAAGTAATGATGTCAAGATACTTTACTATCTCAAGAGCATCTTCCCTGCTAAGACCGGTAGTATGGGCGCCGATTATCATCATTTCAAGATCATTCTCGCCCTCAATTTTACGAAGTATTCTGGCAGTTTCCGGGTCAACAACAGTAACAGCAATTCTTTTAAATCCAAGTTCAATTGCCTTTAGTACTCCGCCGACAGGATCAATGATGGCTTTAGATGGTTCAAGCACAATACCGCCCATCTTCTCAATGCGGTCAATGACCTCATCAATAGGTTCGGTCTCCACAAGTCCCGATATCCTTGCACCCATTCCCTGAACAAGCACAGGATTGTTCGTTATAACAGTACCTGCACCGTCACAAACTGTCACTGTGGTATCGAGAATATCTCTTCCAAGTCCTGTCATCATAACTTCGGAAGCACCAAAACCCACGAAAACATCCATCTCAAGCATACGGTCCTTTGTAAAAAGGCCAAAATCCTTTATGCGAAATTCCATGTTCTCCTTAACAGCTTCTCGTGTGATCTTTTTGATGCCTCTTGCTTTCTCGAACAGTGGACACCAGTCAATCTCCGGTTCACCTACTTCTACCACTTCGCCATTCTCTACAACGACCTTCGTCTTTCCAAGGATCTCCATTACATGTGGCATTATCGTACCTCACAACTGATATTTGAGAACAATTATTCTAATTGGATATTCAATAGCTAAATATAAAAAAGGGAATCAAATAGCTTCCCTTCTGTCAAAGACCCTCTTTGCTTTACCTGTGCTTCTTGGAATTGTTCCCTTTTCCACAAGTTCTACATTGGCCCTGATGTTCAATACGCTCTTAAGCTCGCCTTCAACAAGTCTTCTTGTTGATTCGAGGTCCTGTATCTCGCCTGTGAATGCACCTTCATCGAGTTCTACCCTGACTGTTATCTCATCCAGTTTCTTCTTGTTCCTGTCAAGATATATCTCGAACTGGTCGGTGATCTTCTCGATCCTCACAAGAACATTCTCTATCTGTGATGGGAAAACATTGATGCCTCTTACAATAAGCATATCATCTGCCCTTCCGAGTATCCTTGAGATACGGTTGCTTGTACGTCCACAAACACACTCACTTTTAAGAAGTCTTGTGATGTCGCCGGTACGATATCTGATCACAGGAAATGCTTCCTTTGTTAATGAAGTAAGCACAAGTTCGCCCTTCTCACCTTCAGCAACCTGTTCGCCATCCTCGTCAAGCACTTCAACAAGATAATGATCACTCCATATGTGAAGGCCGTCCTGTTCCTGACACTCGAATGCGATACCAGGTCCCATCATCTCGGATAGGCCATAGGAATCATACGCTTTAATGTTGAACGCATCTTCAAGTTCTTTTCTGGTACTGGATGACCATGGTTCTGCACCAAAGCATCCTACTCGTAATGATAATTTATCAAGGACATTCATTTCCCTGACCGTTTCTGCAAGGTAAAGTCCATAAGAGGGAGTACAATGAATGGCAGTAACGTCAAAGTCCTGCATCATTTCGATCTGTCTTACTGTATTTCCGGTCCCGCTTGGTACAGCCATGGCGCCAAGTTGTTCGATACCATAGTGAAAACCCAGTCCGCCTGTAAAAAGGCCATAATTAACGGCATTCTGGAAAACATCATTCGCGTCCAACCCGACCATCGTAAAATTACGTGCCATCATATTTGCCCATGTTTCGATATCATTGGCAGTATATCCGACAACCGTTGGTTTCCCACTTGTCCCTGAAGAAGCGTGGATACGCACAATATCTTTTTTTGGGACTGCGAAAAGACCGAATGGATAGTTGTCACGAAGGTCCGTCTTTTTGGTAATTGGTAACTTTCTGATATCATCCAGTGATCTTATATCATCAGGAGTGATACCCAGGGTTTTGAACTTCTCTCGATAAAAAGGCACATTATTATAGACTGCTGCAGCCGTTTTCTTCAAGCGGTTCAATTGTAATTCACGAAGTTCATCATGTTCCATCGTTTCATATTTTGGCTGCCAGTATTTCATGATGTGATCACCTTTTCACGTCTGAATGAATTCAATCTTTAAATGATTTACTATGCTTAGTTTAATGTCTTGCAGGTCATGAGCATTATCCAATTGATCAAAATATAGTGTCTTAAAATCTCTATTTTTTTGTGAAGGTATGAAATCGCCGTCTAAAATCTCAATAAAATGTTCATGAAATAAGTCATTATGTACATAATTATAGTTTTTGTGGACGGATAGTTCTAATACGTGTGCAAAGATGCTTATATTTGAGGATGTCGATGAGCAAAGGATGTACATTATTTAGAGATAGCACCAATAATCTGAACTTCCAAGATATCACAACGGTATTATGGAAAGATTTTATCTATGGAGGGCATATTTTTGCATTTGGGGCTATCTGCGTAGCTATTATGGCATCGATTATATTCGCTATTCCGATAACCTGGGACTTTATGTTGATCATCTACCTGATCTTCTATACGATATATGTGTACGACTATTTTACTGGTGCAGAGGAAGACAAGAACAATTACTCAAGTCGTTCAGAATATCTGCAGAACAATGACGAAAAAATGCTGTTAGCTACTATATATGGTTCCATTGTGGCAATAGCTTTCACATATTTAATTTACAGTGATATCAAAAACATGTTCATTGGATTTGCGATCCTTGTACTGGGGCTTATGTATCATTCACATTTTAAATCCATTACAAAAAAATTGCCAGCATTCAAGAATTTGTTCGTATCACTCGTATGGGGACTCCTCATCTACACCATGTTCGTCTATTATGGATATCAAATAGACATATCTGCAATGGTCATATCAGCTTTCGTATTCCTTAGGATGGTAGGCATTCAGATAATGTTCGACATTCGGGATATAGAAGGGGATCGAATAAAAGGGCTGTTGACTATACCGGCAATATTTGGCCATGATAAGAGTATATCGTTTCTCAAAATGCTCAATATTGTAACCTTGATATTGCTTGCAGTTGGTGTCTATATGAAAATATTGCCAATTTTTGTCTTAATGATAATGTTGGTAATGGCTTATTCAGTAAAGTATAAAGGAAAAGTTCTAATGTCAAGAACTGATAACAGATGCTACATACTTGCAGCAGGAGAGCCTGTTGTGTGGGCAGTTCTTATTTGCGGGGGCATAGTGCTCTCCAGACTAGTCCCTTATGCAGCCGACATCGGTACTATGATATTTTGAGGACCAAAGGTGTCAGCATCTGGCACTTATATAGGGCAGTTTCATTTAAACCGGCAGATAATACATCCAATCATTGAGCGTTCAATCGCCTTCAATGGATTCAACAGGATCGAGTCTTGAAGCACGTCTTGCAGGATAAACACCCGCAAGAACGTTCAGGACGAACGCAAAGGTTGCAGCATAAAAGAAGTTACTGGCAAGGATCGTAATTGGCATCGTCTCCAGTCCCAAATACATCTCACTGGGCAATTCAAGTTGATATGCTCCAATTGAAACAGATGCGATGTAGCCAATAATACAACCTGCAATAACGCCAAAAGCTCCGAGAACCGCTGATTCTATCAGAAATATGGAAGTGATGCTTCTTCGTGATACTCCCATGGCCATGAGCATGCCTATCTCTTTTTTCTTATCCATAACAACGGTAACCAGGGTGTTGGCAATACCGAATCCGGCAATGATGTAGATGAGTGCATAAAATATCCAGATGAATACACGCTGTGTATTAAGCAATTCCAGGATCTCACTGTTGGCTTCCAGCCAGCTGACCGCATCAGCACTGGTGTCGGCTTCAATTGAAGCTGTAATTGCTTCTGCTTGATATGGGTCGAACACTCTGACACCTATGGAAGTGACAACACCATTCTTCCTGAAAAGCTCCTGCAATGTTCCCAGTCTGGCATATGCAATACTTTCATCGATCGGAGTGCCGGTGTTGATTATCCCCACTACCTTAAAGACCCGTTTATTTGAACCTGGATAAATTGCTTCCACATTATCTCCGAGACCAACCTCAAGGTTGTCTGCAAGTTTATCACCAAGAACAATACCATGGCCCGTAAGTGCAAGCATCGTAAAGCTTCCGGAAACGATATCCTCGCTGACATGCATTACATGATCTTCAGCTTCTGGCTCTATCCCTTTGAGCAGGACTCCTTCGGCATTGTCCTTATATTTTAGAGTCGCCTGTCCCGAAAGATAAGGTGATACTGCCACAACACCTTCTTTCTCGCTTATCACTGACATGAGATACTTGTAAAGGTGCAGTTCGTCACCATCTTCGGATTGTGGGCTTATTACGATATGTGGGGCGTTTTCGATAGTTATCTCAAGGAGCTCTTCCTGCAAACCGGTCATCATCGACATCAGGACGATTATGGTACTCACAGCTAATGCAACTGCCATTAAAGAAAAAAATGCATGGCGACGGCGAGAGTTTATGTGGCGCATTGCTATGGTGAACTCGAACATCAAAAACACTCCCGATAAACACAAAGATATTGATATAACAATAGTATTTGCTTCGATTTAATACTTTTTTGTTTTGCCTGCATTTAATTTATAACTTCTGAGGAGTTATATGCAGATCTCATGTACACACAGCTGATAGATATCATTTTAGTAAATTTGCTTGATACATATTGAAAACTGTGCACTTATATATTATAATCAATTTTCAATTTTTATATATGCATTAAATCATGTGCACGAATTATATAATTCATGCCATACAAGTTAAGTCTGTGTCCATGCGAACTTCTTTACCATGAAGGTGTCTGAAAAGAAGGTTCTTGCAATAGATGTAGCAATAATACTTTTTTTCAGTTTTCTGTTCATAACATCAGTAACCATCGTTGCAGCCGGAGGGGATGGGATCTCCACATCTGCTGAACTTCGTTACGAGCTTCTGGGTGACGAGAATATTGTCCATGTGACTAAAGAGGTCACATTCACTAACCTCGATGAAAATACTCGTTACTGGCAGGGTTATTATGACACCTATAATTATTACATCCCCGATGGTGCTGAGAACCTCAGGGCATATGATGGTTCTAACAGTATGGAATATACAAAGGGTGATGGGGATTTTTATGTATTTAATTTCAATGAACGGATATGGTATGGGGATGTTTTCAAATTTATAGTTGAGTATGACATGATGGTCAACCAAAATACCGCTGTTTTCAATCTGTGGGATAACACTGATAATGCAACTGCAAAGGTCATCATACCTGATGGATATGAGGTGTATCTGAATACACAGAATTGCGTGATAGTACCTCTGAAAGATAGTTATGTAATTGATCTCGGCAATTTGGGAAAGGGTGTTGCACCAATAACAGTTGATCTTGTTAGGCATACTGAACTGAACAGTATGACCGAAACTGTGAAACTAAAGGAAAAAGATGTCCTCGTGACAGTCAGGTACTGGGATGGGGAAGAGCGGTGGGCAGAACATGTTATAGATACGACATCCAGTAGCCTTGTAATTCTCGAAGATATATGGGGTGTTGCATATCCTGCTGGTTATGACATAACCATTACTGAAAGCAGTATGGAAGATACTGGTGGTTATGGTGGCCTTAATAACTGGAGCAAGGGGATATCACTGCTTCATACATCAAGGGACATAACATTGATACATGAATTAGCTCATTACTGGACAGAATGCTGTTCTTTCGAACAATTGTGGATGGATGAAGGTTATGCTAATTTCTATGCTATGAAGGTGCTTGAAGAGCTTGACCCTTTACAAGCCACAAAGGAACTGGATCGACTCTCAGATATTGGAGATGATGAAAGGAACGAAGGGAAGCTTTCCGATTGGTCAACACCTTCTGAATTAGCTCCGAGCTATGCATATCAGACCAAATTGAATTACAAAAGGGCATTTCTTTTAACTTATTCCCTCTACAGGGATGTCGGCATGGATACTTTCAGGGATGCTAGCATGGAATTTATCAATATGGGGTATGTGGATAAAAGTGACCATATAGGTATCATGGAAAGTATTTCAGGCAAAGAGCTTGATGCTATCTATGATCAATATCTCTAACTCATTCGATATGGTTAAAATGGGTATATGTTTTTAATTTAACAAGGAACATATTTTTATAGTTATCAAAGACTATTATGTTAAGCAAGTCTGCTCATGCATATATTCCGACAAAACTGCAGGTTTTGTTCCAAGGGGTGTCTCAAATGGATTTTATTGAAAAGCTTAAGGAAAAACAAAAGGATCAAAGTGCTAAGAACTGGTTTGACCTTGGGGTTCAAACAAAAAGTCAGGATAAGAAAGTGAAATATTTCACAAAATGCCTGTTGATAGAACCGGGAAATGCACAGGCATTAAGACTTATGGCAGATGCTCAACAAGAACTGGGGTTGGTAGATGCAGCACTTGGTTCAAGAGCAAAGGCAGATGAAATAGAAGGGCTTGCAAGTGGTTTTGAGCAGGATGTTGATGTGACCTTTGAAACAAGCTCCTTTGAAAATGTAAACTTTGGCTCAGATACCCTTAATTTTGAAGAAGAGAGCATACCTGCACAACAAAGTTTTTCTTTTTCAAACGATTCTCCGATGGCAGGAGTTTCCGCAGATGAGACCATTCCTGCTGATGATGTGATCGAGATAATAGAAGAGCCACAGGAAGAGCTGGAATCGGTGAACCCGGGAATCAAGGGCAACAAGTGGACGGCGTTTGAAGATGCAAAGAACAAAGAGCTGAAAGGGGAAACTGAGGAACTTTCTGGTTTTGATACTGGAATCCACACGCCGAATGAGCCTGAAATGAGTGAATACATCGTAATTCCAGAAGAGAAAGACGAGAGTAAATTCACTGAAGCTGCAGATGGGGTGAATGATGGTACATTTGCTGAATCTGTGGAAGAAAAGAACGAGCCTAAATTTATTGAAGTTACAGTAGAAAAACCGACTATATTAAAAGCAGAACCTGTTGTTGCGGTAAAGGAACCTGTACAAAAAGTTGCCAGACCAGCAGTTGAGAAAAGAGCAGATGTATCCGTATCAGAACCATCTGTTGAAAAGGCAACAATGGTCCAGACTGCGCCTACTGAAGTTGCTCCTGCAATATCTCAATATAAGGTCACGGATGCTGTACCTTTTACATTACCTATGAAAGAGATAATCAAGTTCTGGGTTGTAGGTATTGTTGCGATATTAGTTGCAGGGTTTATAATGACCGCATTAGTTGGACAATAAAGAAGAGTGCCATTGTTATGTGGTACCCTTTTTCACCATATTTTATTTTCCATTGTCGCTAATACGATTTATTTCATATGGATCGGATAATGGTCTGAGGCTGCAAGGTCATTTTTCTGATAAATATGGGAATTCAATTAGATTTTTAGTTGTGACTGATCTGAGTTTATTCACTGAGCGCTGGTCCAATTAGTCTATAAATTAATAATCAGTAGCACAAAATCCAATTAAAAATAGATAGCGGCGATCCTGTCAGAAACATTTTCTCTGATCGCACACCTTAATTTTGATTGTTTAAAAGAATAGTAAGATTCACATCCACTTAATATCGTTTAGGTGGTCTGTGGCTCTGGTAGCATTCCTTGCAGTATACTGGCCTGTCAGGGTCCGGTACGAAAGGCACTTCTGTTTCCTGACCGCAGTCAGCACATTTAGCTTTGTGCATCTCTCTTGGTCCACTGTTGAAACCACCACTTCCGCCGCTTCCGCCGCCTCTGCCGTTAAAGCTTCTTCTTTCCATCTGTTTTCCTCCCTTTATATTTTATACCAAATTCATCCAAAAAGGTCCACACGTGTAAATTCCTTATTCTTGGGAGGTCTTGATGGATTCGTTGACTGATTCAATTCATGGTCTGATTATATATAGCACTGTTGGTTTTTTAGATGCCTGGAAATCCTAAATAAGTCAATGAAGTCTTTAGCTCCTTTTTTTATATGGTCTTAGGGAATTGTCTTTGAATAATTGATTGATCATAAAATGGACATATTGGTGAAGTAACTCATTATTTCAAGCTTTTAAGCAGGGGAATAATGCATTATGTGGGACATGTTTCTTTTCAAAAAATCCTATCTCATCATCAAAATCCTGCTAGGGGTATTTCCTGCACGACACAATTACCATGTTCAACGCTTCCAAAAAGCCGGTGTTAACAGCACAATAACTGTAAATACCTCGAGCCTTCCAATCCACATATTAGCAATAAGGACCAACTTGCCGGGATCTGGGATAGAATCAAAACTGGCCATCGGGCCTACGAGGCCCAAGCCGGGACCTACATTGCCCAGAGTTGCAATGGAAGCGCTCAGGGTAGTAACGAAATCCATTCCCATTAATGAAAGCAGGGTTGAGCTGGCAAAAAAGATCATGAGGTAAATTACCATGAAGGATACGATGGAATGTATGACTTCTTCGGGGACTGTTTTATTATTGAAGCGGATCGGGATGATGGCTTTTGGATGAATTACCTTAAAAAGTACTTTCTGTGCATATTTTAATAGAAGAAGCAGACGTACTACTTTCACACCACCGGAAGTAGAACCTGCGCAGCCTCCTATGAACATCAACAAAAAGAGGATGAACCTTGAAGAATCCGGCCAGAGGTTGAAATCCGCTGTCGCATAGCCGGTGGTCGTGAGGATTGAAATGACCTGGAAACTGCTGTACCTGAAAGCATCAGCAAGCGAATATACCTCGGTCTTGAATAACATATAGGCAAGAACAAGGGTTGCTACTGCAATGATTGCAAAATAGAACTTGAACTCCTGGTCCTTTATCAGGCTTGTTCTATCAGAAAAGATCGATTTATAATGAAGAGCAAAATTTGCTCCTCCCAGGAACATGAACAACATAATGATCCCTTCGATCATGGGATCATTAAAAGCTGCTATACTGTCTGAATAAGGGGAAAATCCGGAGCATGAGATTGATGTAAATGTATGGGTGATGGCATCATAAGGGGACAAGCCTGCAATCATCAGGATAAGCAGTTCCGAAATGGATAGCACGATATAAACAAGCCACAGGATCTTTGCAGTCTCCCTTATCCTCGGTCGCAGTTGTTCTTCCTGAAGCCCAGGTACCTCTGCGCGGAACATTTGCCTTCCTGCAATGCCGAGCTTTGGTAAGATGGCAATGAACAACATGATAATTCCCATGCCTCCAAGCCATTGGGTCATGCTTCTCCAGAAAAGAAGGCTTCTGCTATGGCTCTCAATGTCAGTAAGTGCAGTTGCTCCGGTAGCTGTTACCCCGGACATGGATTCGAACAAAGCACTTATCGGAGGTACGCCTTCAAGCATGTAGGGGAATGAATAGAATATTGCAGCAACAAGCCAGCCAACTGCAACAATAAAAAATCCTTCTTTTAGATTCCATTCCTCATCTTTTCTCTTAAAGAACAATGTAAAAAGAGATGCGACAACGACGGTAATGGCAAGAGGGATAGCAAATGTCTGTAAACTTTCTCCATAATAAACAGCAACTAACAATGGAATAATCATGAATCCGGCAAGTAACCAGAAAATAGAACCTAATACACCCAGAACGACATTATATCTCAGACCTATCACACCACATTATTAAATCTTTGTTTTTTACAATAGACTCGATTGCAATCAAAAGGCATCCTTTTTACTAATGTGCCATGCTCAATCAATCTGTATACTTATAGATATGTGATGCAAATTGTGCACTATACCATACGTTGTTGTTAATGATTGATAAATTATTCTTGCAGGATGTATTCGTTTCCTCTCATTCATTCGTTTTTTCTTATTTTAATAGAAGTGGTAACTCAATCAGAAAAAATAATTATTAAATGCTCAGTGAGAGGTTTAGTCTAACAAAGAATATAATGGAGCAACAATATCTGTTATCCATGGAATTTCAGAATGAGTACTTTGAATCTCAAATTTTCAAGGATATTGACCTTTCAGACGTATCTTTCAAAAATTCAAAGTTCATTGATTGTGCTTTTGAAAACTGCAACTTATCAAACGTGGACCTGGATAATACAAGGTTTCAGGACATTAAATTCAAGAACTGTAAAGTTCTGGGATTGGATCTTTCAAAATGCAATGACTTCATACTCAGCTTTGGGTTCGAAGACTCATTTATTTCCCTGTCAGTGTTTTCTTATCTGAATTTAGAAAATACGAATTTCAGTAATTGTCAAATATATGACTGTGATTTTGTAAGTACCAATCTGACAAAAACGATAAGAACAGTCATTTTCAAAATGCGAACCTGAGCTTTGCATCTTTCAAAAACGCAAGGAACTATGATATAGATCCAAACAACAATTTTCTAAGGAAAACAAAATTTTCTGTTCCTGAAATCATCTCTCTCTTAAATGTTTACGATATTGAATTGGAGTGAACAACTTCTAAATCATAATATGGTATCATATTGTACCTATGTAAATTGTAATGATACTTCATTTGTCTTCATCATAGCGAACTCATATGTGCCTATAATTAATGGTTTTCATATATGCTTGCTTAAGTTTTATGTCCGAAAGCTCGATTTCAAGATCATCAAAGAAAGTGTGTGGTTTTGTCCTTGAGTATCTTCAATGCTGATGCATATTTACGTGCTATCGCCGACGATCATGTCCCATCCTATCATTTTTTAGATATTCCAGTTTTGATGTAGGGGGAAATCGTGTCACATATTGTCACACTACATATAAATATGAGTACGTAGTGTTAGGGGTGCTCTCATTGAGCTGATTGGTGCCATTTTTGGTACGATCAGGATGAGGGTTCAAAAACGTTTATGCTCTTCATGACTGGATTCACATTCTCAAAAAATGTGGTTATGCTTTCCGATTCGGAACGTATATATAGCATGGAGTTGTTTAAGGAACTCCGCACAATGTGTGGAATTTCAAT
>JAIORJ010000221.1 GCA_021108185.1 Methanococcoides sp.
TCTATTTGGATAAGCATTATCCAGGTAATCCGGAGAATCTAGAATAGGTTTGTAAAGAGCTTCTCCAATAAAAAGCATAACAATCGCAAATATAAATAATACTCCCACAATTATTGCGGACTTTCTGTTTGAGTCCATTTTTTTATTTTTTACTTCCATCTAATACCACATCCCCATAATAAAATGGGCAAGTTGACTATTTAATATTTTTGGATGTGTCTGACATTGTAGAAATCCAGCTACTATAAAATTTCAGGACATCGTAATGGAGGTTTTACGAACGGATATATTAAATCCGTAGTATACTATCTTAAGAATATTACGCTGTCCTTAAATAGAAGGAATAAGAAACTATAGATAGGGAGGTCATAAATAATGACATATAAACTAGCATGTGCAGATGTAGGGGTCGCTTGTCCTTTTGTTGCTGAAGGAAAAACCATGGATGAAATGATGGAAGTTGCTGTAAAGCACGTCAAAGCAGAACATGGTTATACCGATGAACAAATAAATGATCCTGCAACTCAAAAAGAAATTAAAGCAGCAGTCAAGGAAGAATAATATCAAATGTCGTAGAGCGGGGTGACTTGCCCATAACAGGGAAGTCACTTCCGAATACAAATCGTTTTTAATTCAACTTTCCTTTTTTCTACTCTCACACTAGACTACACTTATGAGATTTGTCAATTCAGTTGGTCTTGATGCTCATGTAGGTTTTGAGATGAATCCAAGTAAAAATAGTTTAGCCTATGATCTCCAAGAACCGTTCAGGTTCATTGTGGATCTTACTGCTATGAACTTGATTGAAAAGGGAGCTATGGAGAGTAAGGATTTTATCCGGACTGAGAGCTTTTCATTGAGGCTTAAACCTACTGGAGCAAGGAATGTTACTGAAGAGTTTAATTCTGTGATGAATGGTAAAGTAGAATATAGGAAGAAGAATAGTTCTTGGGGTTCTGTCCTGTTGCTGAAGGCAAGGGAATTGAGTCAGCAACTTGTTGGAAAGAGGAAAGCCGTTGAGTTTAGTAAGCTTTTTATGTTGGGAAAAGGGATGATTCAGATATCTTGAAGAAGAAGATCATTGACATTCCTTATGTTGAATGGACGAAGATGGGCTTCTCTAAGGGTACTTTGCATTACATGAAACAGAATGCTAAGAGTGACAATCCATTTACTCTTAATGCTCATGTGAGGGAAAGAATGGAGATGTGGGTAAATTTTTGATAATCACAAATGAATAAATTAACAATTCGAATCAAGGTGTCAGATTACGAAGAAAAGGAGTGAAGAACAATGGACCTCTCATCAGAGTACGTGAACATGTGCAGGGCATCGAAAGAGATACAGGAGCATGAACCTGGCGTGGGCGATTATGTAATACATGAAAAAGATCGGACAGACTATCCTGAAAACGTTAAAATAATTGGGAAGTATTTGAAATTTGGTTCTCCAAATAATTATAAAATAGTCACATTCGAGGGCATTGAAATAGCGACGAGTTCGCCCATTAATGAATATGTGTGGCTCCCAACACAAGATCAACTACAATATATGTATCCCCTTGGGTGGACTAAATACGATGAAATGTGCAGAAAAATGTACAACAAATGGTCTGTGCTCACCGGTAGAAATGATTTCACAAAAGAACAGATCGGTCTAATGGTTGTGATGAAGGACATTTGCCATAAAGAATGGAACGGCACCGAGTGGATCACATTATAAGCCTCTTCTTTTTTCAACGAAATATCATACGAGGGGTATGGACTGAACCTCCAAGATCATATGATATTTTCAAATAAGTAATTTTTTAAGAAGGTTGCATTTTTCTTAGTTACCTATATCCCCAAATGATTGTGTGACGTTCGTTAGTCTTGTGAGTGTCATGGTAAGTCCATCAGGTCTTCTTTTAAGTTTAATTTCCATATCATCGTTCAAGTTGCATAAATCTTTTAGGGTTATTTCTAATTTGTCACGTCTCGTACTCACACCACCTATAGTTTCTAGAGGGGATAAAGGAGGAATGGAAATCCCCTCTCCTAATTAGTTATGGATTAGAACCACCACCACCACAGTGTTCGTGTTCCAGACCGTACCACCGAAGTCGTGAATGACACATGGCTCTTAATATATAATAATAAATTAATGGCATATTAACTTATCGAATATACTTCTAATGTTATTATACTCATTATTATGAAATAGGGATAAGATTCGGCGTTGTCTACTTCACCAGATGTCGGAAGAAGCAAGACAACTGGTACTGCCAAGAGTGATAAACCGTTCACTCTCAATGCTCATGTGAGGGAGAGGTTGGAGGGATGGGGATAATGGGTAAATAACATAACTTAAAATGTCAATAGTGGCAGAATACGTTTTTCATAGTAATAGGAAAAAGATTGATATGTTCAAAGCAACTGTAACTCCCGGATTCGGTGAGATTAACGGAATGAAAAATGCTAACAATAATGCCATATCTATATGGTTTGAGAAGGCTCGCAATCCTATATTCAGGTTGTTTATCCCTGACCTTGACCTGAGCTATGAAAAATGGAACCTTATCATGGCAAGGATAGAGTACGATTACGTAGGAAAAATATTATACGGAGAAGATGTCGAGATAGTTACCTACATATCACGGATTGGTAACTCTTCGTTTACAAGTACTCAAGATGCTTTTCAAAACGGAAAAAAAGTTGCAATTTGCAAATCTACGATTGTTCATTACGACTTTATCAACAAGAAATCCATCTTAATACCTGAGGACATAAGGAAATGCCTTGAAGACCACCTGCAGGAGGAAACTTACTTACATAATTAAAATATGATTTTACACATTAAACAACTTATATGAATAATAAATACTGTATCTATTTCTTGCTGAGCTAACTACTTCTTAATGATGCAGGCTGATTAATATGTTCAAACATACTGTAACTCCACAATTCGTAGACATTGATGGAATGAAGCACGCTAACAATATTGCCATTGCAAACTGGTTCGACCAGGGAAAAACTCCACTGTATAGATTATTTACACCTGACCTGGACCTAAGCCCTGATAAATGGAAACTTATAATGGTAAGGGCTGAATTCGATTATGTCGGCGAGATGTTTTACGGAGAAGATGTCGAGATACGTACTTTCATCACAAGAATAGGAAACTCTTCATTCACAGTTGGACAGGAAGCCTGGCAGAATGGGAAACTTGGAACTAAAGGACAAACTGTAATAGTTCATTATGATTATCTTTCCGATAAAACAATACCAATTCCAGCATCTATTAAAAAACTGCTTGAGGAACATATGGAAGCATCCGACAAAGCAATTGAACTTTCAAATTGAAAAACTCAAACAAAATCTGTTTTTCTTTTTTTTGCTTCTCAATTGATAAGATCAAGCCAAGTTTACACATTGAAACTTATATTTCATAGTCTGTGGCTTATTTGTTTTATTTTGAAAGTTCCGTTTTTTACAGCTACCTATATCCCCGAATTATTGTGCGGGGTAATAGGTATCTTAGGAAATAGATACTCATAATTTTATAAAGTATCATGTTTGTGGTTCGAATTTTGCCCCCTAACACTAAGAGGAGGATATATACAAAAGAAAATATAGCAACGGGGTTGTGCTAGATTGTATTATAACTATAATACCTATCCACAATACAAATTGATATTTATTTAATTACCAGTTGGATTTTTTGTAAAGTATTTGTTCACTTAGCAATCTGCAAAAAAATAAAAAAGAATTTTTATGAATTATGTGATGTCTAATTAATTTTTTATTGAAAGATAACAATTCTCAAATATTTTCTGATTACCGCTAATCTCAAATGTACTGTATCCGAACAGCTTTGCATGTTCTTCTATCTTTTCATCGATATTTTTTACATTACGTAAGGCCAGTGTATTTTTTGAGGTCAACAAATCTAACCCTGTCAAGCTCTTTTAGATTTTCCATGGCCAGGCGTATCGTAGAAATAAGATAGAATCATATATTTTATCTGGGGTTAAAATGAAACATTTAATAATTTGTCTGTTAATGATATTCTTTGTTAGTTTATCCGGTTGTATCAATGATACAAATGAAGCTGCCAATGACAGGACAGATAATACTGAAGAGCTAACAGGATCAAGAGAGTTCCAAGTAGAAGGTACGGAAGTAGTGATTATTAGCGCTAACCTAAGTTATCCGACGTACGTAGCAGCACCTACAACTGAAGACAGAAAACCGGCAATAGTCCTGATACACTCATTCAGAGGAATGGAACCAGGATATATCGAACTTATCGACAGGTTTGCTTCTGATGGATATGTGGTAGTGGCTCCTGAGTGGCAGACCTTTGAGACATCTCCATCTGATGAAGTTGTAGAACAATTGATAAGGGATTCTGTTGACTATGCAAAAACAAGGTCTGATGTGAATACCGATCTTCTCGGATTGACAGGCTTCTGTGCAGGTGGAAGATATACCATGCTCTTACTTCCTGAAATCAAGGAATTCAATTCCGGGGTCGCATGGTATGGTTTCCCATATTCAGGAGGAGATGAGAACCGACCGGCTGCACCTGCTGATGTGATCGATGGACTTGATGCTCCCATGTTGATTATCCACGGGACGAGTGACCAGGCCAGCAATATATCGGATATCTACAGATATTGCACTGAACTGGATACCGCCGGCAAATACTTTGAATTGAAGGTATATCAGGGTCAACCACATGGTTTCATGCTTGAGAATGGGCAGCTGTCACAGAGTTTTGAAGCCGAGGATGCTTACTGGCAGATGGTTACATTCTTTGACAGGACATTGAACTAAGGGATAAATGTTAAGTTCTTTATGTAAAGTAAATATTTCCGCCACACTTCCAAAAATCATTTTTCATTTTTTAATTTTTCAATTTATAGAATTTAACCATAAATTTTCTCACTTTATAGTCAAATGTACTTTCTGCTCAAAGCCCATAAATAAAGATTCTGATTTATTAAGCGTACACTTTTTTCTAGATGTTTGAAAAATGGTTATGCATCATTTCAACACAAACCCGTACACTTTTTCACGTTATATATATCCCCGAAAGATTGTGCGAGGGATAAGATTCGAACTCGAAGAATTATCAACATTTTCTAATCATTTCTCACCATAATTCTCCACCCTCGCAAATCGTTTTAATACTAAAATTTCTCATCAAACCATGACTTATATTCAAAATCTCTTTTTCGAGTAAGATATCATCTCAAATGCAGATATCAGTCTGGATGATATTGTATAATCTCAAGTTGTTTGTGAGTGGAGAAGTAGGCTAATTCAGCTATTTTAAATACAGGAGTATATTTATGTCGGACTGTATCCGAACTCCTCTTTAGAGACCTCTAAATCACTCAGACAATAGCCTGTTGAAGTCGTAGCATCATAAATTATTACCATGTATAGCAACCACTCCCACGTACTGATATCTTTTTGAGTAGGTTATTTCCTTTTGGTACATTATGTTTATCTCAGTAAGTGTGCATTCTATTTTGTAAGTAGGGACATTTAACATCTTACACCGAATGGAAGAAAATGGGTTTCTCTAAGGGCACATTGCATTACATGAAGCAGAATGCCAAGAGTGATAAACCGTTCACCCTCAATGCTCATGTTAGGGAAAGATTGGAAGAGTGGGGAAAAACGATTGAAGGAATTGAAGGTTAATTTACCAATTGTTAATTTATCAGTAAATTAAAGAGTAAGAATCGTAAATCGATATGTTGCGAAGATGTAAAATTCAAGACATTTAAAAAAATAATGTGAGGGATAATCACCCTCAACTAATTCTTAACAATAAGGCTCATCTGAACGATACATATCTATCAGTTCATTGACATCTGCAATCGATGTTGGTCCCTGTGTACGGTAGTCATCGATTACCGCATTCACTTCACCAATATCGATCACACAGTCCTTATTTTTATCGTACGGATTGTATGGAACATTTGTTACGACCACCGTTGTTAGGGTGTCAGTTCCAACGCCACCATCATCGTCGGTGACAGTGACTCTCACTGTGTATACACCGTTGTCTGCATAAACATGGCTGAGACTGAAGGTCTTGCCTGTTAGGGTAAGTGACTGATCTCCTGATCCCTCTCCATAGTCTACGGTCGCTGTCCATGTGTCGGCACCCGGATCTGTGAAGGAGCCTGAATTGGTTAAAGTATCTTCTCCCGGTATGGACTGGATGGGAACAACATTTACAGTTGGTGCTACATTGTTCACTGTCACTTGTGCTGTATCTGATCCAACTCCACCATCGTTATCTGTGACCGTCACATTCACCGTGTACACATCGTTGTCTCCGTACGTGTGCTCAAGGGTAAATGCCTTTTCGACCAGCGTCAGTGGTTGAGGACCTGAACCATCACCGTAATCTACCGTTGCGGTCCATGGGTCGTCGGCACTCGGATCTGTGAAGGAACCTGAACTGGTGAAAGTATTTCCTTCGTTGATGGTATCATCAGGTCCAGCGTCTACTGTTGGCGCTACATTGTACACTGTTACTTGTACTGTGTTGGAATAATCGTATGGGTTCCAACTACCCGACTGCGGTTTGATTTGATATGTATATGTCTTTCCATCTTTAGCATTATTATCTACATAAGATGTTGCATTGTGTAAAACAGTTTTAATCTGCGTACCATTTCTGTAAATTAAATATCCGTAGTGGAAAACATAATTAGGAGCCTTCCCTGCATTGTCGGCGGGCTTCCATTCCAATTCCACTTTCCCATCTGATGCATTCGCTGTTAGTTCAGATACATGATATTTCCATCCGTCTAACCTCGCTGTATCATGTGTTGCACCAGCTCCAAATATTCGCATACTGTTGTAATCAGATTCAGCTCCGGCATTTCTAAGAGGAGGCGGGGCTGAATAATACGTTTTAGGATGGCCGTCTTCCATACCTATCATGTAGAGGAGCATATCAGCCATTTTCCGGTTATATTTACCATCAGGCCTTTCAACATAACGATCCGATGCTAGATAGTCCATCCGCATCAAATCGTACAATGCATCATGAACCAACGAAGCACGGATATCGAATGTGGCATCTATGCAAGAAGCAGAACCAAGATTTTTACATGGGTAAGAAGCGCCGTCCCACCTGTACCCTTGTTTTATCGTCAACGTTCCATCTTCCAGGCGAATAAAATCCCAGTCACAATCTGGGAGGTGGTTTGCTGCCCAGATGAGATAAAAACCCCTTTCGTTCTCGTCGCGATCCGGTAGTTTTTCTGAGTTCCAGAAGTAATCAGATAAGGTTATGGTGTAATCGTGGTCCACCTCAAAAAACAGTATACGTCCTTTTGAGTCGTATTCTGGTAAATATTTGGGTTTTTTCGGTTCGGTTGGTGATAGATAAAAGTGTTTCGGAGATGTCTGACCATACTTATTTTTCTGTCCTTCTTTATAAACTATTACATACCACCAACCATAATCATAAGGATAATCGGTCCATGTATATTGAGTGTTAGATGGGTTTACAAGTCTTGAGCCTGCACTTGTATATAATTCAACTCTCGCTTGAGTAACATCGGTTCTAAGATGCCAATCAAACGTTACATTTTTTCCCTGAACTACCTCACTCACTGGACTGTCAGCTTTAACATTATAATCTGCAGCCGCGGCATTCGCCGGCAGACCTACGAATACCACGGCGATTACTGCTAAAGAAATGAAAAGAATATGCAATAAGCTCTTTGATTTAATTTTCATATTTTGCCCCCCACGAACAAAAAGTTCTTTTACATTTAATATATTGATATTATTCTTGATTTTCATCCTCTCAACCACCTCTGATTATTTTAAAACCATAAAATTATTTTAGGTATATAGTATGTTTATTTTAATCATTATTATAAGAAATAGAACCTGTAGTACTTAAAAAGTTAACACCGTTAACAAAAAAAATAAAAATGTAACAATATGCAATCATTCCATTCCTAGTTTATCAATTAAATGCAACTAATTTGTACTCAATTATAAAATGCAACAAAATATTCGTGTTGTTGCATTCTTCATTATTTGAAATAAAGGTGTGTATAATATGATAGGGTAATTTTTATTGAAGGCTAAAAAAAGTGAATATTTAAAAAAGGTTGCATTTTTATGACTTACCTAGTACCCCTTTTGCATATACGATAGGGGAAAGATTCGAACTCGAATAATTAATAATAATTTGTAATCAACCCCCCACATTCTCCACCATAATTCTCCACCCTCGCAAATCGTTTTAATACTAAAAGTGCAAATAGCAATCCATGTCCTACAGTTCCCATGCTGACGAGGACGACGATGTCGAGATCGAAGAAGAATATCTGGGAGATTATGCCAGTGTCCGATCCATAGTCAAGGAAGCATTGCCGTTCCAGATACTTGCAACCATTGGTGGAGCAGTAGCTGGTTTTATTTTTGCGGGAATGACCAATGAACTGGAAATGATACCGGGTCTGATCGTCATCGCACCTGCGGTTTTGGGGATGAGAGGGAATATATCATGCACTCTGGGTTCACGTCTTGGTAGTGCTATTCACATGGGTCTTATAACAAAGATTGAGAATAATCCGGAACTTACCAACAATATCTACGGGTCATTACTATTGGGGCTTATAATGTCCATAGCTCTGGGAATTATTGGACACACAATGACAGTTCTGCTTGGATTTGAAAGTGCAGGTATTCTGGCACTTACTTCAATAGCAGTTCTTGCTGGCGTTTCATCAGGCATTATATTATCTGTTATAGCAGTACTCCTTGCTCTGGGTATGTTCAGGTTCGGATTTGACCCGGACAATGTTGTGACACCTTCTATCGCTACCATCGGTGATATCGTATCCATGCTCATGCTGTTCCTTTCTGCAAAGGTGGTGCTGATGTTATGAGTTATTATACCGTTCGCGGAATTCTGTCAAGAGGGATGCCTATCCTCTTTTTCACATCTGTGCTTGGGGTTGTTACGGGTCAGATAATGAACTCGGAACTTGATAATCTCATATCAGTTCCAACCATATTGCTACTGGTACCTGCTCTCATTAAGATCGGGGGTGACACCGGAAGCATACTCGGTGCAAGACTTTCATCTGCTTTCCATATGGGTATCGGAACGACCCATATTCACAAAAATCCGGTTGTAAAGAACAGTGTGATAGCAGCATTCATTGTCGGGATCACTGCTTCTGTGGTATTGAGCGTCATTGCATGGATGATGTCCGGGTTTGGAAACAGTCCATTGGGACTTTTCACGCTTTTTAAGATATGTACGATCTCCGGAACGCTCGAACTTCTGGCGGTCTTCTCTGCCACTATAGCTATCGCTTTTGCATCCCACAGGTTCGGAATTGATCCGGATGACACGGTCATACCAGTGATAGCAACATTGGGGGACCTTGTAGGAATAACGGCCATATTTTCAACATTATATTTGTTTAATGTCATCTGAAATTCTAAAAGAGAGCTTCAATGAAAAATATATAAAAGATATATGCTAATAATTAAAAACAAATAATTAAAAAATGTTAACAATTATAATATATAATAAATTATATTTAATGAATACGGATAACATACGGAACACAAAAAATGAGTCCAAAAGTAATTAGGTACATCCCAAGGAACCTTAAAGATCTCCTTATCGAAATGAAAGATACATCTGAACTGATGGTCGATCTTGCATATTCCGCAATGGTCTATGACGATGAGGATATTTCAGAGGAAGTTCTCGATCTTGAAGAGAAGATGGATACACTCCACTATCATATGAAAATGGCAGCTATGCTGAGTACACGCAGGATAGAGGAAGCCGAAGATATGGTGGGTGTCCTTCAGGTAGCAGCTTCTGCAGAGAATATTGCAAATGCCGCCGGAGATATTGCAAAAATAATCGAGATGGATATGGGAATTCCACTTGAGCTTAAATTAGCTCTCAGGGAAGCCGAAGAGACCATTGTACGTGTTACTATCAATGAAAATTCCGATATGGTGGGTTCCACACTTGGTGACCTCGAGCTTGAGGTCGAGACTGGCATGTGGATAATAGCTATTCGAAGACGCACCGACTGGGTATATGACCCGCACCACGATACCCGTATTCGTGCTGATGACGTGATCTTTGCAAGAGGGCATGATGAGGGTGTGCCTCTGCTTGTTGAACTTGCTACTACACAAAAATACGTTCCTCGAAAGATTGAGCACGAGAAGGCGTTGAACGATCTCGATAAAGCGGTCGACATCATTGTTGACATGAAGAACACAGCAGAACTTGCTGTAGGACTTGCTTATTCTGCATTGCTCTTTGACAATACTGATATCGCTGAGGAAGTGAAAGCCCTTGAACGAGAGATGGATGAGATGAAATACGATCTCCAGCATTGGGTACTTGAAACAGCTAAACATGTTTCCGATGTCAACGAGCTGAGAGGACTGCTACATCTTGCAAATGCATCCGAATCCATTTCCGATGCTGCTTACGGAATTGCTGACACGGTCCTTCGAGATATAGACCTTCACCCCGTCATCACGATCGCTGTGCGTGAATCAGATGAAGTGATAACAAAGCTTCGGGTCGAAGGCTGTTCACCCATCATTGGAAAGTCATACCGCGAACTGAAGCTGGGCACTGAGACCGGGATCCATATCATGGCAGTTAAACGTGCTGAACGTTGGGTATATAGCCCAAGTGCCAAAACAACAGTTCAGGAAGGCGATATTCTGATAGGCCGTGGCTCTCATACAAGCGAAGAAGCATTGCTTGAAATGTGTGCCTGTCCGATAAGAGGAGATAACTAATCTTCTCAGATTTTTTTTAACCCGAATTTAACATCAAGATCGATCTAATGTTCTTAGTTTTGATCGAGTCGATCAAAATATTCAATAAAAGCTAAGAACATGTGACATAGTTCCAGGTGACAATATATCCTTTCCGATCGGAACTATTCTGACAGTTGAAATATTCTATGATGTCCTTGATCATCCCGATGTTTTGGTAAACACAAGAAGAATGGGATTGACATCAACAACTTGCTGAAAACACCTGTGAGATCAAAGTTCACATATAATTTTAACATTCGTCATCTACTGGATGGGTGAATTATGTTGAGGGTCTGGAATAATTTATTTAAGACTGGTAATATATAGATAAAATAAGGCATTCGCACATTCGAATATATTTAATTTTTGAACCAAAATTAGCCGATGTTAACACCACCCCCCTTAAGTAGTAACAACTCCTTTATATAGGATGGAAGAAAAACACTCGGATTTACAATGAACTCAGACCACAGTGATCGTGGTAATGGAGCCATAACTACAGCATTACTATTGGCAGCCGGTAAGGGCAGCCGTCTTTATCCTCTGACACAAAACTCACCGAAATGCCTCACAATGGTTCATGAGGCGTCTATTCTTGAACGACTTGTCATCAATTTGAAAAAGCAAGGGTTCAAACGTCTTGTTGTGGTCACAGGATACCAGGAAAAATGCATTCGTGACTTTTTAGAAACGCGGGCTTGCGGCATGGAAATTGATTTTATTACAAGCCCCCTTTATGCGACCACCAATAACATCTATTCACTCTGGATGGCACGTGATATTATTAATGAGCCTTTTTTGCTTATTGAAAGTGATCTTGTTTTTGACGGATCCCTTCTGGATGAAATGTGTTCTCCTGATAGAATTGCCGTTGCACGCATGGAACCGTGGCTGAATGGTTCCACTGTCACAGTCAATAGCTCCCAAAATGTTGAGAAATTCCATAATGGGATTGCAGAAGCTCTTGATGAGATCAGATACAAGACTGTTAATATTTACAGTTTTTCGCTCTCTTCATGGCATAGTATTACAGAAAGACTGGACCAGTACATTTCAGCTGGCAGAGTAAACGACTATTATGAAACCGTATTTGCAGAAATGGTGGCTGATGATAGTCTCGCTCTTAAAACTGTCTCATTTGACAGCAAAAGATGGTATGAGATCGATACAGTTGCAGATCTGGCAAAGGCTGAGACACTATTTTAGGCGGACAAATACGAAACAATAATTCCTTACGACACCAAACCGCATACATCTGGAAGATCAAGGCAGTTTTTCCAACAATCAAAGTGCGGGTTGAAGGGAGGACCGTTCGTTCACTTTCCGGCTTAAAACCATTACCTCAGTCCAACTCTTTAAAATTAAAGCCAATTCATGAGGTTAAGGCTTTAAAAAATGAAGTGCCACATCAAAATCATTTAAGGGAAATAATACCTGATGCAACATAATTACAAGAATCAAACTGAAAAATACGAATTCGTTTCCGGACAGCATGGTGGTTACTATCGCCATGACTTTATTGATCATGCTTATCTTTACAATCTGTATTTCCCGCCAGAGGCCGTTTTTACAACCCTTAAAGATCAAATCCACGACATTGTCCTTAACTATCCGATCGCACAGGATGCACTTGCTGGTCTTATAGGGGATGTGATCCACCAACCTGCTGAAAGGATCGTTGTGGGAAATGGTGCTGCCGAACTTATCAAGATCATCTCCGGCCACATATCCAACAAGCTGATCGTTCCAGTACCATCTTTTAATGAATATGCGAATGCAGCACCCGCAGACCAAGTAGTTGAATTTCCTCTTGAGTTTCCATCTTTTCAACTGGATGTGGACAAGTTTGCTGCTGAAGCGATCAGGGTCAAAGCAGATGTTGCTGTCGTGGTAACACCTAATAATCCAACATCTCTTCTGGTTCCCAAGTCCGATCTGATATCTCTTGCACAAAAACTTGCAAGCCATGACTGTATGTTGATCATCGATGAATCCTTCCTGGATTTTGTACATGACCCGGATCAGACAACCCTGGAGAATGAACTCGAACGTTATCCAAATATAGCGATCCTCAAAAGCATGAGCAAAGCCTATGGGATCTGCGGGATCAGGATCGGTTATATGCTAACTGCAAATTTAGCATTTGCTGAATCTGTAAGGGAAGGCGTACATATATGGAATATCAACGGATTTGCCGAAGAGTTTTTGCGGATATTGCCCGATTACAGACAGGAATTTGTCGAAAGCTGCAAGCAGGTACGTATCGACAGGGATAATCTGTATAAAAAACTGTGTGCTATCCCGGGAATGACGGTTTACAAACCCGATGCAAACTTTATTTTCTGCCGCCTGCCAGATCACGCACAGAGTGGTCCTGAGCTCACACGTAGATTGTTCATTGAGCATAACATGTACATAAAACACTGCCAGGACAAGACTCTACCGGACTCTAGCCGTTATGTTCGTATTGCCAGCCGTACTGAAACCGAAAATTGCAAATTTGTTGAAGCATTGGTAGATGTCATTGACTTGAAAAAAGTGGAAGTAGCCTGATGAACGGTCCAGAGAATCAACGATCACATCAGACAGGAATGCTTGCTTTCGCCCGTGATCTTCCAAATATCTGTTCACTTGCAGGACTGTTGTGTGCAGTCCTTAGTATATACTATGCCATATTAGGCAATTTACCAATTGCAATAATTGGAATGATCTGGGCAGTTGTTTTTGACTGGGGTGACGGACTCATTGCTCGCCGGATGAAGGGGCGAACTGATGAATATCGAGCTTTCGGAGGACAGCTTGATTCATTGATAGATATTGTAAGT
>JAIORJ010000138.1 GCA_021108185.1 Methanococcoides sp.
TTCTTTATCTTCGTACCGGGTCCTGTGGGTATGTCCATTACGACATGGTCTGCACCAATGGCGCCTTTCTTTGCCATGATGGATGCGAGCATCTGGCAATGCGGGTCAATTGAAAGCGGGTACTCTACCTTTATGAGCTTATCATCCGCAGGTGCAATATTAGTAGCACCGCCCCAGACAAGTACGCCACCAACCTCTTCGGTCATCCTCTTAATTTCAGCAGCATCGAACTCAACAGGTGCAAGTATCTCCATCAGATCTGCGGTCCCTCCTGCACCAGTGATTGCCCTTGAACTGGTCTTTGGTATAAGTAATCCGTTTGCAGCTACTATGGGAACGATTAGCAATGAGATCTTATTTCCGGGAACTCCTCCGATGGAGTGTTTATCCATTATTGGATGGGTCTCGAAATCCAGTGTGTCTCCAGAATCTATCATGGCACGGGTAAGCCATTCGGTTTCATCATCGGTCATGTCGTTTATATATGTGGCAGTGAGGAATGCAGCAATTTCTATCTCGGCAAGGTTCTCTTCGACAATATCCTTCACAAGTATGTCTATCTCTTCCTTTGTGAGCTTCTGTCCATCCATTGTCTTTCTAATAATGTATGTGGACTTTGGTTTTTCAGCAGGGAATACCTCGACCGTTTCGGTCCATTCCTTATTCAGTGCCTCTTTCACTTCATGGTATAACCCTATCATGCCGGGCGATATCATATCTTCCGTAAAATCCACGATGGCTGTAAGGGTCTCGTGGTCCCTTATCCGTACCCTATCTCCTTCATTGACACCTAGCTCCTTAGCATCAATTGTGTTCAGGATCACTTTATATTTGCCTACTTTGACATCAATGGGTTGTACTTTTAGTTGCATTGTCTCACCTTTATCTCTTTAGTACTTTCATTTTTCTGGATATATAGGTTTACATTGGCTGACCTTTCTGGGTTGTGTTGATGCTAGTTTTACCTATTGTATAACCAATAATCTTTTATAAAACGGTACTATAATAATTATAATGATGATTATGCTGTGCAACTTGCAGTAAGCGAATGTACTCAATCTGCACAATAATGAAGACATATCATGGGGGCAGTCCCTCTATTTTGGTCCATAAATAATATCGATCACAAAAGGTTTGGTAGAATGATAGAAAGTTCTGATAATGGGTTCGATGCAAAAAAGACGAAAATATGTCTGCGGAGAATATTACAATGAATACAATAGATGTGGTAGAGGATGACTTGTCATCAAGTTCATCTTTAGGGGAAGTGGGTACGAGTAAATCCTCGGAAGATCAATTGTCAAATATTGTAGAGATTGTTGAAGATGATTCTCAGGCCGAGCTTCTTTCTAAAGAAGAGTTGGAGAGCGATATTGAGGAATTGCTTGAATTTGCCGATGAAAATGTTGACGATTCCTCAAATTTACCGGATGAGATCGATTCGGCATGGTTAAAGACCCTGAAAGAACTTGGTGCAAAGAAAAGCATTCCAGAGGTTATCCCACTTGAGATCAAACCGGATTCGTTTTTCAAGAAGTTCTTGAATATGATTAACCCAAAAGCTTTTGAGCTGGAAGATTATGATCTCGCAAAACACGGTCCTCTTGTAGAAATAACCCTGCCAGCAGATTCTGCTTATAAAGAAATGGAATTCTATAATGTGAATCCACCATATTCTTACATTAGGGTAGCTTATAATCCTGAAATTCATGAATACCTATACCAGGTACTTGAACCTGAACTTTCCAAAGAGGAAACAAGGCTTTTCAAGATGGTAAAAGAACGTCTTGGCGAAGTTATGGATGCTCATCTGAAAAGTATGGACAGACTTGATTCCGAAGAGTATCTGAGGTCAAATGTTAATTCTTTCCTTATTGATTACAGGATCAGACTCACCTCCGTAACTCGCGAGAAGATCAATTATTACATTATTCGTGATTATCTTGGTTATGGTGAAGTAGATGCCATTATGCGCGATCTGGAGATCGAGGATATTTCGGGTGATGGTCCGAACACTCCTGTCTATGTTTATCACAAAAAGTATGAATCCATACCTTCCAATATAATTTTCGATGATGAAGATGGATTAAATGCTTTGATCATACGGCTAGCTCAAATTTGTGGCAAACACATTTCCATTGCGAATCCAATCTTGGATGCAACATTGCCTGATGGTTCCCGTATACAGATGACTCTTGGAAGGGAGATCACCACAAGGGGAAGTACTTTTACTATTCGTAGATTCAATGAGAATCCAATTATGCCTGGTGATCTTGTAGGCTATCATACATTTTCTACTGCAATGCTGGCATATCTCTGGCTTGCTGTTGATTCAAGTAGGAGTCTTATTTTCGCAGGCGGCACTGCTTCAGGCAAGACCACTGCGATGAATGCTATTTCCACTTTTATTCAGCCTGAAATGAAAATTGTTTCCATTGAAGATACAAGGGAATTGAACCTTGCTCACCCTAATTGGATACCTGGTGTTACGCGTGAAGCTTTTGGGGGTGAAAATAGAGGTTCCATTGAGATGTATGAACTTTTGAAGGCTGCACTTCGTCAGCGTCCGGAATTTATCCTCGTGGGTGAAGTTAGGGGTGCTGAAGCATATGTGCTTTTCCAGGCGATGTCCACAGGGCACACAACATTTTCCACTATGCATGCAGATTCCGTATCATCGATCGTACACAGGCTTGAGAATCCCCCCATCAATGTGCCCAGGATCATGATCCAAGCCCTTGATATTGTAGCAATTCAGGCACAGGTGAAAATTGGGGATGAGAGGGTAAGGAGATGTAAATCACTTACTGAGATCATAGGAGTTGATCCAAGGTCTGGTGAACTTCTGACTAACGAGGTATTTGTGTGGAATGCAGCAAAAGACACTTTTCAATATTCCGGTCGTTCCTATGTCCTTGATGATCTAATGGAATCAAGAGGCTGGGATGATAATAAGGTCAAGGAAGAATTACAGCAGCGTCAAGAAGTTATCGAATGGACACGCTTGAAGAATATCACATACTTCAGGGATTTCTCCAAGATCGTGGTTGCGCACAGGCGTGAGCCTGAAACATTAATGAAAGTTGTAAGGCAGGATCTGAATGGATAAATATCTCAATATAGCTTTTGCGCTTTTTGGTAAATACTATATGGACAAACGTTCAAAGTATTTTTCCTTAAGGCAGAATCTACTAAGGTCCAGGATGAATATGGGGTATGATAGGTATCTTTCTGGTGTCCTCCTGATATCTATTATCGCCACATTATGTATATTTCTCCTATTCATTTTTGTTATAGCACTCATTGGTGTACCGGTGATAGAGGCTAATAGGTTTGGTTTTCCAGCATGGACTGCTGCTTATCGTCCTTACCAGCCTATACTGGTAGTGGTCTTTGGGGGTCTTACTTTTGCAGCTTTATGTTTTGGCAGTGTTTATTCATTCCTGAAATTATATCCCGCTATGATCGCAGGTGATAGAAAACGTAAGATCGAACAGATGTTGCCTTATGCTATCAACTATATGTCTGCAATGTCTGGTGCAGGGGTCCTTCCAGTCGATCTTTTCCGTGCTCTTTCAAACAATGAGATATATGGTGAAATGTGTATTGAAGCAAAATATCTCGTACGTGATCTGGAAGTTCTTGGCAGTAACCTTGTGTCTGCAATGAAGAACCTTGCATCTGCAACACCATCTCCGATGTTACAGGAATTCCTTCAGGGTGCGATTACCGTTGTAACTTCTGGTGGTGAGCTTGAGCCATATTTCAAGATAAAGGCTGAACAGTATATCATTGATAACAGGCAGAGACAGAAAGAGTTTCTGGAAACTCTCGGTCTTCTTGGTGAGACATATGTTACTGCATTTGTAGCTGGTCCTTTGTTCCTTATTATCACAATAGCTATCGTATCACTCATGGGTGGTGCAGATGATATGTTCCTCTACATTCTTGTTTATGGCATGATCCCAGTTGGAAGTGCGATGTTTCTTGTGATAATAAGTATAATAACTCCGGAGGAATGATCATGAAGTTCAATAAAAAGACCGGAACCAATATTGTTGAAATTGATGAACTTGATGAGGATCAGCTCAGTACCTATGAAGAACAGGTCATCCTAATGAAGCTTGATGATGTCAAGAAAGATGACCGTTTAAGGGATTTCATGAGGGATCCCAAAGGTTCCTTTTCAACATATCCTTATTATGCCATGATCTTCAGTGGACCGGCAGCAATTATATTCATGATCGCTGGTTTGTACTTGACCTGGGGTACACCCGGCATTGATAATGTTCTAATTATTTCAAGCTGGATATTTATGCTCCCTCCTGCATTGACATACTATCGTAAAGCAAGTTACATCAACAAGGTAGAGGAATATCTTCCAAATTTTCTTCGTGATATTGCAGAGATGAGCAGAGCAGGTCTCACCCTTCCATCTGCTGTAGGAACTGTTGCAAAAGGTGAATATGGTGAAATGACTGCGGAGATCCGTAAGATGGATGCTTCTCTTTCATGGGGTATCTCTTTTGAGGATACGCTTGAGACTTTCGGAAAAAGGATGAACACTAGCCTTATTACTCGGTCAGTAGCACTTATCACTCAGGCAAATCGTGCAGGAGGTCGTGTTTCTTTTGTCCTCGAGGCTGCTGCAAGGGATGCAAGTGAGATCAAGACCCTTGAACGGGAGCGCCGTGGTAACATGGCTGTTTATGTTGTGATCAGTTACATGTCATTCTTTGTATTCATTTTTGTGATATTGATGCTGGCTACAAAGTTCGTTCCTACTATGCACATGGCAAGTGTAGCTTCATCTTCTGCACCTGCCGGTGGTTCTTTCATAGGTAGTTTCGATGCTGACAATTTTGTACGCATACTTTTCCATGCCACCATCATCCAGGGTTACATGAGTGGCCTTGTTGCAGGGCAGATGGGGGAAGGGAAGTTGAGTGCCGGGATGAAACACTCTTTCGTCCTGACGTTAATTGCATGGCTTGCATTCATAGTGCTTTAAACTATGACTGGACTATGAATGTTGGCCTATCGAATAGTTGAGCTATCGGTTGAACGAATGAATAAATGAACGAATGGCCAGTCAAATAAATGAATTAAAAAAAGAATATCAGAAGCTCAAAGTTTTAAAAATGAGCTTCTTGCCTTTTCTTTTATCGATGTGAAAAGGTCTTCTCCTTTTGTGTCGATTCCTACTATAAGAGGTCCGAATTCATGAACTTCAAGTTCCCACACGGCTTCCGGCATTCCAAGGTCGAGCCAGTGTACTGCAGGTACGTTCTTTATGGATCCTGATGCAAGGGCAGCACATCCACCGGTATAGGCAAGATATACGCATTTTTCTTTCATGGCATCAGCCACATTGTTCATTCCGCCTTTTCCAATAAGGACGCGAACATTGAAGTTTTCAAGAAGGACAGGTGTCATCTTTGACATTCTGTCACTTGTCGTAGGGCCTGCTGCAACGACTCTCCATGTTCCATCTGTCTGTTGCATAAGTGGACCACAATGGTAAATGGCTGCGCCTTCAAGGCTGAATGGAAGTTCTTTACCTTCTTCTTTTAGTTCGAGGATCCTCGCATGCGCTTCATCACGGGCGGTCAGTACTTTTCCGGAGATATAGACAATGTCGCCGGCGTTGAGCCCTTCGATATCTTCTTTTTTCAGGGGTGTGCTAAGGTGATATTCCATTATTCGTCACCTCCGAGAACAACGGATGCGTGTCTGTTTGCCCAGCACTGGATATTAATGGCTACCGGAAGCGAGGCAGTGTGGCAGTAGGATGTGGCAAGATGGACAGCAAGGGCTGTGGTATCTCCTCCAAGTCCCATGGGTCCGATACCAAGGGAATTTATGTCTTTGAGGATGCCCTTTTCCTCATCGTTCATGTCCGTTACCTTGCGTAAGAGGGCAGCTTTTGCAAGACGGGCGGCTTTATCAAAGGACCCGCCGATACCAACTCCTACGATTATTGGGGGGCAGGGTCTTCCGCCAGCGTTGAGAACGGTCTCAAAGATGAATTTTCTTATATCTTTCAGTTCTGTGGGATTCATCATCTTAAGGGCACTCATGTTCTCCGAGCCTGCACCTTTTGGTGCGACCGTTATCTTTAGCTGATCGCCTTCGACAAAGTCATATTTAATATCAGGGATGCCGTCTCCTGTGTTATCGTTACTATTGCTTCTTGTTATGGGGTGTACTGCATTTGGCCTGAGGGGAACTTCCTGTGTGGCTATCCTGGAGGCTTCAAGAATAGCTCCTTTAAGGTCAATATCAAGCTTCAGTTCCCTTCCTATCTCTACATAAAATATAAGAATACCTGTATCCTGGCAGAGCGGTATGTTGTTGTTGCTTGCGATTTCAATGTTCTTCAGTATCGCATCGATCTGTGATATTGCAACGTCACTTGACTCATTTTGTGTTGCGCTTTTAAGTGCGTCTATAACATCATCAGGGAGTTGTGTCTCTGCCTCTCTGATTATATCTATAGTGGCCTCAACTACATTTTTGTATGTCACCATGCTTGTCACCATGTCTGTCACCATGACTATCGTCATGTCTGTCAAAAAAGATCAATTTAATAATTAAAATGGTGCGGGAGAAGGGATTCGAACCCCCGAACGTCTACACGAGCAGATCTTGAGTCTGCCACCGTTGGCCACTTGGTTACTCCCGCATTTGAGAAATACGTTGCTATTAACAGCAGTATTTGTTATAAACATATCTATTCAAATTATTTGCATTTGTTATTCTCAGATGCTTTTTTTGAGGTTCTTTAATGTGTCTTTGATATGTTCTTATTATGAATTCATTAAATTTTGATCGAATGCTGATCATGTCCTTATATACATTCTGTTATTTTTGGAATTATATTTATTAGTGAGTAAGTAATTATATTATTCTGATGACAACCGTTCGATCCGATAGTAATCTATCTTCTGGTCCATGCAGTGACAATGATAGCAACAAAGAGCTTGTTCTGAGTGTAGCCAGTCGTGGCTGGCATCCGGAAATGCTGACCAAGAAGTGCAGCCATGATTATCAGATGCATTTCGGGGGTTCTACCCTTGACCTTGAAGGATTGATCGAGTTCATGGGAGCTATCCATTATGCCCTTCCAAATCTTGTGTTCGAGATATATGATGTCATTGCAGAAGGCGACAAGGTAGTGACACGCTGGAATGCAAGTGGCACCCATCTTGGAAAGTTTCAGGGAGTTGTGGCCACAAAAAAGCCTGTGTATTTCACGGGAATAACGATCAGTCGCATTGAAAATGGAAAAATAGTTGAAGACTGGGAAGAAGTGGATCAGCTTAATTTTGCACAGCAGTTCGGTTCCTTCTCTGATATGTTCTGATACTGTCCTTTCTTATCCTTATGAAATATCTTTTATAGAAACAGATGACTGTACAGATGACAATAATACATAAATTAAAAACGTGATCTTAATTTCAGTACCACTAACAAAGGAGAGTTCATTTGGTCAGCACTACCACCTTGTTTGCCCTTTTCCTTGTATATTGGGCAATCATATCGATACTTGACAAGAAAGGAATACTTGAGCGATACAACATATCTACCTATGGTCCTGTCCTTATGATAAGGACGGTCAAAGGTCAAGCCCTGTTGGATATTCTTGCACGCCCGAAGAGAAGTTGGAGGACCTTTGCGAACATAGGCATTGTTCTTATGTTCGTTGGCATGTTCGCCATGTTCTTCATAATCATACTTTCAGATGTTGCAATGCTGGCCTCTATAGGCGAAAGCACATTGCCGGAACCCGGAAAGTTCAATGAGGCAAGGAACATTTTTCTGATACCAGGTGTCAACGAGTTCATACCCCTGACTTGGGGTGTTATAGCCTTGCTTGTTACTCTTGTAGTTCATGAGTTCTCACATGCTATCCTCTGTAGGGTTGAGGGTATCAGGGTAAAATCCATGGGTATCCTCCTTGCTATCGTTCCCATAGGCGGTTTTGCCGAGCCTGATGAAGAGGAGCTCTTCGGGGTTAAAAAGGAAAATGCAGAAGACCTAGGTGCTGATACTACTGATGGACCCATCGAAAGACGTATTCTGGGCACCGTTAAAGAAGTGGTGCCTAAAAAAGTTGCTTCAAGGGAGCAGAGGGCAAGGATACTTGCTGCAGGTGTAATGTCTAATTTCGTTGTTGCTTTAATTGCATTTTTACTTTTCTTCGGTCCTGTTCTTGGTGCCATAGCTCCAATGAGCGATACCATGATCATCAATGTGACCTCTGATTCGTCAGCCGATATTGCAGGGCTTCAGGACGGCATGGTCATAACACAGATCGATGATACTTCTATACAGAAGGCCAATGACATCATTCTTTACATGAGCAATATAGAAGCAGGGACAGTTGTTCAGGTGCATGCTTCAAAGGATCAGAACTTGTTGGTCTATGATGTTGAGGTCGGAAATGATACGGATGATGGTATAAAGGGTATCTATGTCAATAATATCGTTACGGATTCTCCGGCTGAAGCAATGGGTCTTGAAAGCGGTATGCTGATAATAAAGATCGATGATACTCCAATAGGTTCATCGGAAGATTTTGTTGCCTTTATGAACTCCACCACGGTAGGTCAGGTCATATCCGTGGAAACAGTGATAGCTGATAAAGCTACAGAAGAGAATGTTTCTTCTGAGATCTTTGAGATCGAACTGGCTTCCCATCCAGACGGCGGGTCCGAAAAAGGGTTCCTTGGTATCTATTATGGATCAAATGGAATTGAAATTGTGCCTCTTGGTATGTCCATAGGCGAATTCCCTGCAAAGGACTACCTTGCGGCTCTGAAAGCTATCCCTTCGATGCTTGGTGGATTCACTGGCTGGATAATAATTCTGGGCCTTCCTATATTTGGATTTGCAGGGGAGGGCTTCCCTGGATTTAGCGGTCAGCTTGCACAGTTCTATACTCCGATAGGATGGGGTGAACCATTAGGAATTGGCTTATTCTGGATCGCGAACACATTGTTGTGGGTAGGATGGCTCAATTTTTATGTTGGCCTTTTCAATTGTCTGCCGGCAGTACCACTTGATGGTGGTCATGTGTTCAGGGACTATCTGCACGCTTTTATCAGTAGGTTCATTTCTGATGAGGCGAAGGCAAAAGAGGTATCATCCGCCATTGCAGCATCTTTTACAATGCTGATCCTGGCTTCGTTCCTCTTTATGATATTCGGTCCTTATATTGTACACGGATTCTAAGTGTACAATACATTTACATAGATCTGATATTAGTAGTAAAATATAGGTACAAGAGGTAAATTGGATGAAGTACCCAAATTTCTTACGCACGCATATGGCGGGGTATATTGGCATGTCCATAGCCGTCGTTGTTATCTATATTTTTATTTTTATTAAGATCATGCAGTTTGAGCAGCAGCTCGAACACATCAACTTCCACGATGCCTTCTACTGGGTGGTCTCAACTATCACAACGGTTGGTTATGGTGATATCGTATTCGGTTCTGTCATAGGAAAGTTATTCTCCATAGTTGTGCAGGTGTCTGGCATTTCCATGTTCTTTGGTATTCTGATAACCCTTGTTGTAACTCCCTGGTTCGAGAAGACAATGAAACTTCCTTTACCTGCAAGGGTTCCTAAGAACATGTCCGACCATATCATAATCTGTGGCTATAACCAGCTTGTAGAGACATTGATCGAAGAGTTTCAGGAGCAGGAACTGGACTTTGTCATTCTTTCGGATGATGAGGAAGTCCTTCGTTCCATAAATAAAAAACATATTCCTTGTTTGTATGGTATAGCCAGTGAAGAGTCCTCCCTTGAGAATGCGAATATCCATTCTGCAAGGTTTCTCATTGCCAATATGTCGGACAGGGAGAATGCGAATATCACTCTGACCGCACGCAAGCTCAGTGATGTCCGGGTAATAGCGGTTGCTGAGGATGCTTCTAATGTGAAGTACCTGAAATATGCAGGTGCTGACAGGGTAATTTCGCCAAAGCTCGTGCTTGGCAGGTTCATTGCAAAAAAGGCGGTAGATCCTATCCTTGGAATGGTTTCCGGTGCAACTGAGTTCTTTGATGGTTATCGAATTGTAGAACTTCCGATACAGTCAAAAAGCACTCTTGTTGGAATGACACTTCTTCAGGCATCGATAGAAGGTAGGACGGGTGCCAAGGTCATAGCTCTGCGTAAAAGCGGGAAGTTAACATTCGATGTCGATCAAAGTGATCGAATTAAACATAATACTGTAATCCTTGCAGCCGGTACAGTGGAACAACTTGCAAAACTTGAAAATTTAGCTGGGTGAAGCATTGCTATGAGGACAGATGAACATTTGATAGTACTTGGTTATGGTGATGTGGGTAAGCGCATTGTAGAGGTGCTTCAAGACCATCAGCTAAATTTTATGGTCGTTGATACAAATGAGCAGAATTTTTCAAATGCTGATTTTCCCTATGTTGTGGGTAATGGTACGGATGAGGACATCCTTAAGGAAGCCGGGATTGAAAAAGCATCAACTTTAATAATCACTTTGAACGATGACAATGATGTCATTTTTGCAACCCTTATCGCACGCGGTATGAAGCCGGATTCCCTCATATTCTCGCGTGCTAATTCTGTAAGGTCCATCGATAAGATATACAAGGCAGGTGCTGATTATGTGGGTTCACTTTCCATTGTTGCAGGACAGATGCTTGCCAAGATAACTTCCACATGTACAAAATACGAATGTGACCATCTTTTCGAAGATATTGTTCTCTATGAGGGGATAGGGATCGAGAAGTTTAAGTTACATGAAAGTTCTTCGATGGTCAATGTTGCAATAGCCGATCTGAACCTTATCAAAAAGTTCGGTTGCAGGATACTGGGCGTTGAACGCAATAAGGAAGTTACTATCGATCCGCATGATCTGTTCGTCCTTGAACTTGGGGATGTGGTTGCAGTGGTAGGTGGCAGGGATCAGATGGAACTGTTCCATAATACATATGTGACAAAGAATTGATCTATTCCTGGAAAAAAGATATCATGGATCCTCTTACTCTGGTTGCATTGGTGCTATTGCTTTCCATCCTCTTCTCATTTCTCGGAATGGGTGGTGCTGTTATCTATGTGCCACTATTCTATTGGCTAGGAATCGATCTGATAACTGCCATTGCAATGGCTCTCATGCTCAATGTGGTCACAACTGCTTCTGCATCCGTTACTTACCTGAGGAAAAAGACAGTTGATCTCCCCACAGCAGCACCGTTCATCTTATCCTCTGCAATAGCTGCACCATTGGGTGCGTATGTTTCCACTTCTGTACCGGAAGAGTTCGTCCTTCATACTTTCAGTGTGGTCGTAGCTGCTGCCGGTGTACTTATGATACTCTCAAAAGATATCGGGGAGAATGATACTGCTTCTAACCTGGATGTAAAGGAACGTTTAGCTATCGGAATAATAGCAGGTCTGTTCATAGGTTCCATTGCAGGACTGCTGGGCATAGGTGGCGGTATTTTCCTTGTACCAATACTCGTGTTCCTGGGATTTGGTGTCAGACGTGCCCCTGCAACATCTGCTTTGGTGGTGCTGTTCTCTTCCCTTTCCGGTTTCCTTTCACACATAAGCAATGCCCAAATAGAACTTCATACACTAGCTATCCTTGGGATCGTTGCCTTTATCGGAGGTCAGCTAGGTTCTCATCTAATGTACCTTAGAGTTTCATCCCTTCGTGGTTTCTTTGAGAACTATTTTAAAAAGATATTCGGTCTGCTATTGATATTGATATCCATGATGCTACAGTTATCCCTTCTGAAATGATGACTATGGCTATGGTTTAATTATCTCAAAAGCTTCATAGTAGTCTATTTTATCCTAAAATGTGCGTGGAAAACTTAACTATTCAATTTTCAAATAAAAAAAGTAGGGCTAAATTATTTATTTGCCCTTTCTTCTGTGTAACAGGAACGTCAGGCCTATTATGGAGATAACAGGTAACGCAATTGTTGGGTACTCCGGGATTTCATTTGTTTGGCACCCACCTACAGGGGTCAGGCGTATGGTTGGGGCCCCAGATGATGGCGGATATTGATAGTCAATAGTTTCTGTCGTATATCCTGTTTTTTCAACCTTTATTTTGTAATTCCCATCCTCCAAACTAAAAAATGAAAAATCTCCATTATTGTTTGTCTCCGTCGTTGGGAGAATAATACTACCTCCATTATCAAGCAGGGTCACATCTGCTCCAATAAGTTCCTCATCTGTGCATGCATCACGAACTTTCCCTGAAGCAGGTGCTGAGAAGGTTCCATAATAGCTTATCTGGAACTGTACCTCATCCCCTTGGGATAAACCTATTTCCTCAAGCGGAATATTGAACTGATACGTTTTATGTTCCCAGGTTACCATGTTTGTGTATTCGAAAGTACTTGTCCCCCAGGTTGTCATAGTGTCGCTTATTTTGAACTTCTTAACCCCATCTGGCGTGATTATGCGGAGTTCCGCCCAATCACCATTCGGATCTAAGGTATTATCGCCTGTAGCATCAAGATCTACAACTAGCTCTCCAGGTGTAGTTGAAAAAGTTGCATAGAATGTGCTTGCAGGATGACTTGATGCTGGAATTAAGTACTGAGGAAATGTTTCTGGTCCATCAAGTGTGTATTCAAGATAATCTTGCTGAGGCCATAAAAACGGTACCCCAAATAAGTTTTCTTCTACTGCTGCTAGAATCAGGGAACTACCCGATTTGGTCCAAGATATCTCAATTGTACGTGCTTCTGCATTAATGACATCATAATCAGCTTGTGCAAGTTTGGCTGGAGCCACCGCAGTATTAGTACTTTTGTCAATAACGGATGCGGGTGCTTCTCCATCAAGAAGCGCCATATCCAGATGAGCAGTATCTGTACCACTTTGTGTCAAGCGAACTTTTGTAGTATCAATAGGCAACTCTATTGTTCTTGTTGCATATCGATAATCGGGATATGCCTGACCTGGAAACTGCTCCTCACTTACGACTTGCCAACTTCCATTATAGGCTTCGATCTGCTCCACAGCAATTGCGTTGCTTCCGAGTAGCAAGATCGCAAATACCATTGTTCCAACTATAAATTTAAAACAACTCAACTCACTTAATTTGTCTAATCTCATTTATGCCACCTCATAAATTTGTGTTAGGTATTATAGAGAATTTCTATGGATCCGAAATGAATCCTAAAGGTGATCAAAAGTCATGCAACCTCATTGTAACCACATCTTTTTGGCATTACTCCAGAATTTCATTTACCCCTTCAATGAATTTTTAACTCGACTCATCGAATGATCTGTTTTTATATCCATAAAATTGGATATATCTTGAATACCACCCTCGTATAGAATTTTCTTCCTATGAAAAAAAGTCTTATATCTATTATATAAATATCGATTGTTTTGCTATGGCTGCCAAAAACACGGATGTTAAATTTTTTTGATTCCTCTCATGATAGAAAGCTTTAATAATAA